>CALBPH010000408.1 GCA_937899365.1 uncultured Leptolyngbya sp. | reverse complement strand
ATTTTGGACGAGCCGACGGGCGGTCTGGAGCCATAGCAGATTATTGACGTGCGCTTCCTGATCAAAAGTTTGGCGGGTGAACATACCATCATCCTCTCGACCCATATTTTGCCTGAGGTGAGCATGACCTGCGATCGCATCACCATCATCAACCAGGGTCGCATCGTTGCCACTGACACCACCGCAACTCTGACAGCTCGGCTGGCATGGCCGACGTGCTGCCCCACGCGCTGGAGACGTTGGCGGCGACCGAGACCGATCCGGGCAGTGCGAGCGCAAATGCCATTATCAAAGCCGACCTCGGCCTCTATGAGCTTTCCCGCAACCGCGTCAGCTTGGAAGATGTGTTTATAAACCTGACCACTGAAGAACCGTCAGTAGCCCCCACCGACCCCCACGCTACCGACCTTCAAGATACCGAGGTCCCAAGTACCGAAGCATCGGCTCCTGAGGCAGAGTCCCCAGATACTCAGCCCACTGCCCACCCACCCACAGATACTTCACCCACAGATACCTCACCCACAGACACGTCAGCGGACAGCGATGAATAGCATCATTACCGTTATTAGCAACATTATTGCCATCTACCGTCGAGAGCTGCAAAGCTACTTTGCCTCCCCCATGGCCTATGGCATTGCCACTATTTTTTGGCTCCTAGCCGGGTTTCTACTGGTTATTTTAGTCTTTGGTCCCCAGGGGTTATTAACCCAGTCGGCCTTTGCCGATCAGGCTGGGGTTCAGAGCGCTCCGCTAGACCTACCCTATGAATTCACCCAGTTTTATCTGGGGCTGTTGGGGTCTCTGTCTATGTTTATATTGCCTGCGCTGTCCATGGGGCTATATACCGACGAGCGCAAACAAGGCACCCTAGAGCTGTTGGCCACCTCACCCATTACCAACTGGGCCGTTGCCCTGGGCAAATTGCTGGGGGTGGTTACGTTCTTTATCACCATGGTACTGCCGCTGTTGGTGCTCGAGTCCTTTATTGTGGGCGCTTCCGACCCCCCGTTTGACCTGAGGCTACTGTTCTTGGGCCATGGTGGGCTGATCTTACTGGCTGCAGGCGTACTCTCCCTGGGAATGTTCATTTCATCGCTGACCGAAAGTAGTGTTTTGGCGGCTATTCTTACCTTTGCGCTGGTGTTGGTGCTTTTTGTTGTTGAAGGGGTGGCTAGCGGCTTGCCCGGACCCGTTGGTGACGCCATCGGCCATCTTTCTTTGCTAAAGCACTACAACGACTTTACCCAAGGTGTGTTTGATATCAGTGGCCTGATACTGTTTCTCTCCTATGCTGTCTTAGGGATTTTTCTAACGGCCCAATCTATCGAAGCATTCAGGTTTCAGAGAAATTAGGAAGATGACGTTTATTCGGCAATTGGGCTGCGCTGTTGGGCCGATAGATATTCCATGCAATGTTTCTCCAGCGTTACTGTTGAGAGCCTGTAAAAAACTCTATCCCTAAAGCTCTAAAATCCCTTACCTATTTCTGTTACTTTCATTTTTGTCCCCACCCTATGAAAGCGCTATCTACCTCTCGTAAATATCTCCGCTGGCTGCTATGGCCTGGGTTGGCTCTGACTACGGCGGGTCTCGAGGCCGGCTTTGTTGACACTAGGAGTACCCTGCCCAATGGACAACTGGTGGCAGGTCTGGTGCTGACCCTAGTGAGTTTGGTGCTCGGTGGGTTTGGCTATCGCAGCTTCTGGCAAAATCGCTCCACCCAGGCTGGAACCAATGCGGTGTTGGCCACCCTGTCCATGTTGCTTATTCTCGGTATTATTAATTTTCTATCGGTGCAATATGCCCCTCGTATTGACCTAACCGAGGCCGGGCTGTTTACCCTGGCACCTGAGTCGAGGTCAGTGGTGACAAATTTAGACCAGCCCGTCAATGTGGTAGTTTTTGACTCCGCATTTAACCCGAACGACGAGCAGCTATTGGATAGCTATCGAAAATTTAATGACATCCTCACCTATGAGCACATCAATCCGTTTCAAGATCCGGCGGCGGCCCGTGAGTTTAATGTTAGTGGTGAGGGGCGTGAGGTGCACCTGGCAGTTGGGGATGACAAGATATTTGTTCAGACCTTGGGGGTGCAAGGGTTAACTGAGCAGGATCTAACCAATAAGCTGGCTCAGATCGGTCGCGATCGCAACGCAGTGGTGTACTTTATCCAAGGCCACGAAGAATTTGTGATTGATGGCAGTACGTCAGGCTATGCCCAAGCCGCCGCTGCTTTAGAATCAGATGGCTTTACCATTGAACCCCTCAACCTGGCCCAGACCGCTGTCGTACCCGACGATGCCGATGCAATTGTGATCGCTGGGCCTAAACAAGCATTTTTCCCACCGGAGGTGGACGCGCTCAAAACCTACCTAAATGGCGGTGGCAGTGTTCTCTTAATGGTGGATCCGCAAGCCGAACCTGAGTTAGATGCTCTATTAGACGGCTGGGGCGTCACCTTTGATGAACGGCTGATTGTGGATGCTTCGAATACGGGCCAAATCGTCGGTTTAGGGCCTGCTGCTCCCCTGGTAACCGCCTATGGTCCCCACCCCATCACCGCAGACTTTGATAATGGCCGTTCGTTTTACCCCCTGGCCCGGCCTATTCAGTTAGCGCCCATAGACGGTGTGGACGCCACACCCTTACTTTTGAGTAATTCCCAAAGCTATGCTGAACCGCTGTCTGAAACAGGGGAGCTCAATGTTGATACCCCGCAGGCGCCGGAGGGTCCCTTTAATATTGGTGTTGTTTTAACCAAACAAGCCCAGCCGAGAGAGATAACAGAAGACCCGTCAGAAGAGACTACGCCCGACGCAACAGAAAATTTGTCAGAGGATGCCGCATCAGAAGAGACATCTGAAGAGGACCAAGATAACGCAGCTGAAACAGAAATATCTGATGTAGACGAGGCTGACGCCAACGTTTCAGAGACACCTGATGCCAACGAGACTAGTGTAGACACACCCTCAGCTGATAACGTCGAAGCGGCAGAACAAACTGAAGCAGAGCCCGGTGAGCCATTGCCCCTGGACGAACCAGAAGACAAACTAGAAGATGAATCAGAGAAAGAAGCCCGTCTTGTGGTTATTGGTAATGCCACATTTGCCACCGATGGACTGTTCGATCAACAACTCAATGGCGATGTGTTTCTTAACAGCGTTACCTGGCTGAGTGATTTGGAGAATACTACGCTATCAATTCGCCCAAAGGAAATCACCAATCGCCGTATTACCATGACCGTATCTCGACAGATTATGGTCATCGTTCTAGCACTGGTTGTATTCCCGCTGGTGGGATTAGTCGGGGCCGGTATTACCTGGTTCCGTCGTCGCTAAGGAGCATAGATTAAGATGAAGCTACAGCGCAGTACTGGGATTTTGCTGGGAGTTGCGATCGCACTAGCAGCCACCGTCACAATCATTGAAACCAGAAAAGGAACCCAATCTAGCGACAGTAAAACCCTATATGGTTTTACCGAAGCAGATGTCAGCTCATTTGCCATCAATCTGGATGGTAGCCGGTTAGCCTTTGCCAAAACTGATGACGATACATGGCAGATGACCGAGCCTGAATCAGCGCCAGCCGATCCCTCTGCCATCGCCTTTTTACTTAACATCATTACCAGCGACACCGTCAAAGAGACCGTCACAGTTAACCCAAATCAGTTAGACACCTATGGCTTAGATGACCCTACAGCCATCGTTGATCTAATGGTTAATGAAGAAAACCACACCTTAACCGTAGGCGATAAAGATTTTAGTGAGACATCTCTCTACGTTATGACGGAGCCAGCTGTTGCCGCTGCCGATTCTGTCGATATCTACCTCATACCTAGCAGGCTAGAAAGTGGTCTGGAACGCCCACAGGATGAATGGCTCCTCGCCGATGCTGAGGAAGATGCTGCTGCCGAGCCAGATGACGCTACTGCCGATGAGCCTCAGGATGCAGACAACCCAGCTCAAAGTGAATAAAACCAGTTCGAGAGAATCAAACGTTAGGTGTTGCTGCTCCTTGAGATGATCTCATCTGAAAGATAGGGGCCTCTAGCCTATCTAACCGCTCAGTTTATCCTCTAAAGCAGGAATGACAAAAATTAAGACCTATGACGGCCGACTGACTCATATTCGACTAACCGATGGGTTCGTCGAATATGAGTCAGGTTAGCGGTTGTAACTTGAGACGTTTAAGAATGTCCGCTGCTCCTAACAAACCTGACAGATGCAATCAATAACCCAGAGCAAAAGCAGTCAAAGAAGGGAAAAATTAACTAAGGAACTTCAATAGCTTTTTGGGGTTCATAATATAAGACATCATAAATTTAAAGTCAGTCCATCTCATCCATGGGCTTTACGGTAACTTCAACCTTGCTACGAATATTATTCAGGATGTTTAATATTAAGGACTTACGTTTATCAACCTAGATACTGTATTTATTATTACTAACCTACGTATTATTTATCCGCTATTTGGGTAATCCAACGGATTTCTGATTGACCTAATTTATTAGCCCCAGAACGTTCTGATTCCTAAAGGTCTACATAGAAATACTAGGTTCGGGTTTGGGTGCATTGACCAGCTACATTCACAAGCTTCATTTCACTATGATTTGTTCCTATCCTTTATCAGGTTTTTAGAAAATTGATACGTGCCATGAAGTTCTCATGCCCACGTTCAATTATCACTGTTAGTAATTACCTTGCTTGAAAGAATGGGTATAACTCTGTTGCAGGGTTAACTATATTTTCTAAGGGGCTTTGGTGTCACTTGTATGCATTTTTTCACTAGCAACGATAGTTTCACTGAGAGCCAATGTGTTCCTTCATAATTCAATGAAGCTGCTTGCTGAAAACTTTATATAGATTGATATTCAGGTTTTAACCTTCGATATTAGGCCCGTAATATTATCCTCCCCGTCGTGATTCGTTTCTTTTCCCAGTGAGGCTCAATGGCATCTAAAGCTAGCTCTGTTCAAGAGATTGAAATAGATTTACATAAGTATTGGTTAGTTCTCAAGCGTCGCTGGCTAATTGCGCTGACGGTTTTCGGACTAACGGCGACCGCTGCCGTCGGTGTTGGAATTACTCAAAAACCTGAGTACGAAGCCGAATCAAAACTTTTATTCGAAATATCCAACCAAACATCTTCTTTAGTTGGGCTTCAGGGCTCAGATCGGGAGCTGAAAGCACTAACGAATTTGGATAACCCCCTCGATACTCAAATCGAAGTTTTCCGCTCTACTCCTATTGCCCAGCAGGTGATATCAACGCTTCAGCTGAAAGATGACGAAGGCGAGCCCCTTGACCCCATCGATTTTCTGCGTGAACTGACTGTCGTGGGCGTTCCTGGAACAGACGTCCTGAGTGTTTCATACAAGTCTTCTGATCCGGAATTGGTGGCGAATATTGTCAATACAATTACAGAGATCTATATCCAAAACGATATTCAGACCAATCGTGCGGCCGCGGTTGCAGCTCAAGAATTTATTACGGCACAGCTACCTGAGTCTGAGGCTGCTGTGAGTGAAGCAGAATCAGGTTTACGACGCTTCAAGGAAGTCAACAGAATCATTAACCTTGAAGAGGAATCCACCAATCTGGTTACCGCGCTCTTTACCCTGGACAGTACGCTGATACAGCTCCAGTCCCAGTTGGCTGACCGTCTGGCCCAATCTTCTCAGATTCAGCAAAATTTGAAACTCAGTTCCCAAGAAGCCTATGCCGTAGGGATTATTAGTGAGTCCCCTGGTATTCAAGATGTGCTGCTGCAGCTGCAAACGGTACAGTCAGATCTGGCACTGGCACGCACGCGCTATCGAGACGGGCATCCTGAAGTTGTGACGATTCGCAACCAAGAAGCCGCCCTTCAGGATCTTCTCCAGCAGCGAATTGACATTACCTTAGGGGCGAATCAGTTAGATTTACCCCTAGATGATTTGCAATCGGGTCAACTAGAACAAGACATGATTGCCGCCTATCTACAGCTTGAGGGTGAGCAGTCAGGTTTGGAACAACAAATTAACCAGCTGGTAAATGCGCAGGAAACTCAGCAGGGTAGAGCTAGGCAGATTCCTATCCTAGAAAAACAGCAGCGAGAGCTAGAGCGAAAGCTTGCTGTTGCCCAAACTACCTATGAGACATTACTGCAAAACCTGCAAGAGGCTCAAGTTCTTGAAAATCAAAACTCTGGAAATGCCCGCATTGTTTCGCCAGCCTTGGTGCCGTCGGAAACCGTTGGCACTTCACTAAAGCTGTTCCTTATAGCCGGAAGTGCGGCTGGCGTATTACTGGGACTGATTGCGGCCTTCTTAGCTGACATGGCTGACCACTCTGTGAAAACAGTACGGGAAGGACAGGAACTCTATGAGTATCCGCTTTTAGGCGTCATTCCTGCTTGGAAACGGTTTAGCGCCAGAGATGGGGCTATTCCCAGCGTTGTGGTCCGAGGTGATACTGAGCCTGCTTCAATTTTGCAGGCCTACCAGGCCCTTCAGGCAAACCTCAAGTTCTCATGTGTAGATAAGCCGATCAAAACCGTGACTGTAACCAGTGCGGTTGCAGGTGAAGGGAAATCTGAGGTTGCGGCCAATTTAGCACTGACGCTGGCTAATTTAGGGCACTTAGTACTGGTTGTTGATGCAGATATGCGTAAGCCTACTCAACATTCCGTGTGGGGTATTCCTAATCTAAAGGGCTTGAGCAATTTTGCGGCAGGGGAAG
Organism: uncultured Leptolyngbya sp.; assembly: GCA_937899365.1. Lineage (GTDB taxonomy): Bacteria > Cyanobacteriota > Cyanobacteriia > Phormidesmidales > Phormidesmidaceae > Leptothoe. The sequence goes on along the minus strand of CALBPH010000408.1, from coordinate 20,702 downwards.
TAGCTCTTAAGGACGCTATTGTGCTTCAAGAACCTAACTTGCATGTTTTACCAGCGGGTATTATTCCTTCCAATCCCCTGGCTATTCTAGAATCTCAGCATATTGCGCCGCTTTTACAGGCCTGTGAAAAGGCCTACGACTACATTATTATCGATACTCCACCGATTTTAGGATTAGCAGACACCCTAACGATAGGGCGGGCAACGGATGGCATTCTGCTCGTCATGCGTCCTGGTCAGGCGGATGCCGATAGTATTCGCGCCACGAAAAATATGTTGTCCCAGTCTCAGCAGCCGGTTCTGGGCTTAGTGGCCAATGGTATCGATGTTAAGGGAACGCCGGACCATTACTTTACTAAAAATCAGAACTACGCGCCCCAAAAGAATTCGGCAAGGTTTACATCTGTGGCCAACAATAGTCACGATGTAAACAGTCAGGTCAATGCCAACAGTCACCTCTAGAGCTGCCTGGTAATGGTGTTTAGCTCTTCGACCCAACGGTGAAAATTTTACTATTATGAATTCCTTTAAACGAAAGATGTTGCCACTTAGCCGTCACCAGATACGATCAGCTGCGCCTTTGCTCATGGGACTCATTTGCTGTATGCCCATAGCAGCCGTTGCCCAACCCTTACCGGCACTACCGCCAGAGGAGCCAGCGCTGCCGTCTGTTGACAACCGGACGCTTAGGGCCAACACGGTGCCCATTGACTACGCATCGTCATCTTATTTATTAGGACCTGGCGATCGGATTGAAGTGAGTGTCTACGGATTCCCTGAGTATACGGGCCCCCTATCGGTATTTCCCGACGGCTCCATTAGCTTGCCGATTGTGGGTAAGGTTTCGGCCGCTGGAAGAACACCCGATCAGCTAACGCAAGAGCTGACACAGGTCTTAAACACAATCCTTGTTGATCCGGCTGTTTCTGTCACCTTAAATGCGCTGCGTCCTGTTGTGATTAATGTTGCAGGTGAGGTGTATCGACCAGGACCGATTCAGCTACAGGAAACAACTGATATTACCCAGGAATCTGCTTACTCCCCTCCTTATGTTAGTGAGGCGTTAGTGCAGGCAGGCGGCATTAGACGGACAGCCGATCTGCGTGAGGTCGTGGTCATTCGTGAGCTGCCCAACGGTGATACGGTCAGAACAGAGGTCAATCTTTGGGATGCGCTCTGGACGGCCACGGTACCTGAAGAAATGTTGCTTAGGGATGGAGACCTGGTATTTGTTCCTCGTTTAGCTGAAGGAGAAGAGCTGGTTGATAGTCGCTTATTGGCCACATCGAGCTTGGCTCCAGATACAGTTCGGGTTCGGGTTGTTGGGGAAGTAACACGACCTGGAGAGGTTGCTGTTCCTCCAAATAGCTCTCTGTCTAGTGCCGTTGCGATCGCAGGTGGTCCCACAGATGATGCAAAGCTTAAGGAAGTTGCCTTTGTTCGGATGAATAAAGATACGGGTGAAGTTACTCAGGAAGTCGTAGATCTTCGTAACCTCGTAGACACCTACCAAATTCAAGATGGTGACGTTGTTGTTGTACCTAAAACATCAACCGGCTCAGTTCTTGACTTTGCTGCCCGGATCGTCAACCCGTTGAATTTCTTGTTTAGGATATTCAATTAACTGACCAGCGCCGCCACTAAGGTGGGATAAATCGCAAAAGGCCTAATCTTCTTATGGATTAGGCATTAAGGCTATGGATATTTAATTTATAGATGAACAGATTATTTTTTCTAAGGTTCGCCTAAATCATCATGCTCAATAAAGTTAAGCGCTTGTTTTCGGACAAGCTTGTAAAGAATATCGGATGGCTCACAGCCAGTCAGATCTTTAGGCGAGTTATACGTATAGCGCTAGTTGTAGTATTATCCCGTTCGCTAAGCACCGAGGAATATGGTCTGATTGCAATTATTTTTGCAATCACTGATTTTGCAAATGTATTTATCCAAAAGGGTGGAATTGCCCCCAAACTGATTCAAGCTAGTAAGGAAGAACTTGACGGTCTGCTAGATACGGCCTACTGGACAAATTGGATTCTTTGCTTAGGTATCTTTACGCTTCAATGCCTCATGGCATTCCCCATTGCCCTCTTCTATGGAGAGCCAGAGCTAACGTTTCCCATTATAGTTGCAGCGACTCCATACCTGGTTAATCCGTTTTATGCCGTGCAAGATGCATTAATTCGGCGTGAAAATAGGTTAGAGATTGGTGCGATCGCAACAGCTGTCAGTGCACTTATTGGCCAATGCTCAGTAGTCATTTTTGCCCTAATGGGCCTGGGTATTTGGAGTATTGTTATTCCAGCCGTTATTGCCCAAAGCTGCTGGTTTATCATCTACAGAAAGAATCATGCTTGGAGACCTAGCGGTAAATTTACCCTCAAAGGATACAAACAGATTTTTGATTTCTCAAAATTTCCATTAGGAATAGAGTTACTCAACTATCTCCGTTCCAACATGGATTACATATTAATTGGCCGTTTCTTCAGTGTTGAACAACTTGGAATCTACTTCTTTAGTTTCAATGCCGGACTAGGTCTGAGTTTGACAGCCATCAATATGGTTTCTAACTCTGTCTTCCCGTATCTATGCGAAGCCCGTGAGAACCTTTCTCAATTGAAGAAGAGCTATATCCGCAGTCTAACCATTTGTGCCGCGATTATATTTCCATTAGTCATAACTCAGAGTAGCCTAGCGCCCATATATGTACCCATTGTCTTTGGTGAAAAATGGATCGTAGCTATTCCTATTCTAATTATTGTTTGTATCTCAGGTTTACCCAGGCCATTTGCCCTAGTGGCCGAGCAGCTATTATTAACCGTTGATCGAGGTCTAGATGGACTTAAATGGAATGTTTTCTTCACAACGCTGCTAACTATTTCCATCATTATCGCCGCTCAATTCAACATTACAGCAGTGGCAGTGGTTGTCTTAGTCGTTCATCTTATTTGCCTACCGCTCTTTACGTTCTTTGTCTCTAAATCTGTTTTCTCTGGCACAAAATCCCTTTCCCTTTCCTAGCTTCTATTTTGTCTGGCCACAGCCTTTAAAATACTCCCAAGTATATTTCCATGACTTCAACACCAATTATCTCCGTTGTTATTCCAGCGTACAATGCGGCTAATTTTTTACCGCAGGTGATTCAGTCTGTCTTAGACCAATCCTATGCAAACTGGGAGCTACTGATTATTGACGATGGCTCAAAAGATGACACCAAGGCGGTGGTCAATGAGTTCTGTCAATCAGATTCTAGAGTAAACCTGATTTCCAAAGAAAATGGTGGCGTATCGGTTGCCCGTAATTTGGGAGCTGAGCTAGCAAAAGGCGAACTCATTGCATTCCTTGACTCGGATGATCTTTGGTTAAAAGACAAACTGAAGCTCCATGTAGAATATATGGCAGCTCATCCTAATGTTGGAGCTAGTTTTTCACGGGTTGAACTCATCGAGTCAGACGGTAAAACGACTCGAAAAACGACCAACAATATAGTTGATAAACTGCAACCTCAAGATTTGTTTTACGGTAACCCCACTGTAACAACCTCTAATCTTGTGATTCGAAAATCAGTTTTTCAAGAACTAAACGGGTTTGATGAATCGATGCAGTATAACGAAGATATAGACCTGCTATTTAGACTCTCATTTCAAGAAAATTGGCAAATAGATGGGATTGACCAAGTCTTAGTGCAATATCGTTTACACTCATCGGGACTATCTTCAACCCTGATAAAAATGGAAGATGGATGGGCAAAATTAATGCAAAAAGCCCGTCAGAATGCGCCTGAACTAGTCGAAAAACATTACAGTGCTGCTAAAACGGCTCAGCTACAGTATTTAGCCCGCCAAACGCTACGGCTAAATCTTTCAGCCTTACTGGGTGTTACGTTTATCAATCGTGCACTTATCAGTAACTGGTGGAGTTTCTGTAAGAACCCTAAATCAGTTTTACTAGCATTTCTTCTGTACTTTAAATTAATAACGTTTAACCTATTTAAATTCAGTATTTAAAGGCGGACTAAGGTTTATTGAAAGCGGTGCTGTAATATAGGCTTGAATAACTAAAATACGCCTACAAAGTAGAATTAATTACCGAGTATGATGTCGTGCTTAAAATTCCGAGGTATTTAGAATACGCTTTTGTCTGTTTTGGATTGTGGTTCTTTCTTGGCAATCCTATTAACCTAATTGACAGTGGTGGTGGTGGACAGTTAGTTGATTTATCCACTGTCAAAAGTAATTTTCTACTCCCAGGAATCAGTACGGCAATTCATGCAGCTTCCTGTTTGGGGATACTATTGCGTTGGAAAATGATTTTGACTCGTTTAAAGTCGAGCCCTAAATCATTGCTGTTGGTTGTATTTTTATTGCTGATTGTACTTTCATCCAATTGGTCAGTCTTTCCCAATGTTTCCTCGCGACGAGGTATCCTTCTGATAGGTGCTACGGCATTTTCAGCGTATTTTTCCTTGAGCTTTAGCTTTAAGCAACAGCTCAGGCTTTTGGTTACTGCACTCTGCATAAATACCTTGGTTTGCTTTCTCTTTGGTGTATTAATACCGAAGTATGGAGTGATGCATCTTGCTCCACATACAGGAGCCTGGCGAGGCGTGCATACCCATAAGAATAAGTTGGGCGCTCAAATGGCCCTAACTACAGTATTTCTTCTGATTACTCAGTATACAGATGTTTTTCGTGGCAAGGCCAAGTTAGCCATCACCGGATCTATGGTTCTATCAGCTTTCCTTGTTGTAGCTGCTCAATCAACAACGGGGCTCTTGGCAACGGCAACAATGACGCTAACATTTTTTGTTTGCAATGCCTTGAAGTTAAATTATCGATCTATGGTGGTTGCCGTTAGCTCAATCACCCTAACGGCAGGGATTGCAATTTCCTATATACAAGCTAACGCGGATACGCTGCTTGGAGCATTTGGTAAAGGGACAGATTTATCAGGTCGTAATGATATTTGGCCTGCTCTATTTCATATGATTTCTCAAAAGCCTTTCTTAGGTTATGGCTATAAAGGTTTCTGGGGACCCTATGGCGCTCCAGCTGATATTGTTAGACAAATAGCTGGGTGGCCTGTGCCCAATGCTCACAATGGGTTTATTGAGGTTTTACTAGCGCTGGGGTGGATTGGAGGACTCTTATTCTTCTCGAATTTTCTCATAACATTTGTTAAATCAATTCAGTTAATTCGACTGACTAAAAAATCCTATGCAATATATCCTGTGGTTATGCTCGTGTTTCTAACACTTAGTAACCTAACGGAGAGTAATTTGTTTGTAGGTGATGCTTGGATTCTGTATGTTTGGGTATCGTTATCGTCTGTTCAAATCATCTCTACATGGTCAGAAGAGAGTTCTAACAGGATGAATGACTCAGTCTCTGAGATACCAAAAAGTCTCTCTAAAGTTTGATGTTAGTCATGAATTCTTTGGACTTCTATTAATTGCATCTAAAGATGGATAAGAGTCAAATATTCGATGTGTCAGCTATTATTCCTACCTGAATTAGTCGTATGAGCTATGTATAAGAATATGGAGCTAAATCATGTTTGCTAATTTAAGATATCTCTTTCTCGAAAAGAAAATATATTTAGTATGCTTCTATCTAGATGACTATGGGATAGCTTATTTAAAGAAATCCTCAGTTTGATAACGCTAATACTTATGCGAACTACTTCAATAAGTGTGCATACTGATGCGAACTGATATTTATTATTTAGAGTTAGAGGTTTTTCGATGAATAAAAAGCTAGTGTCAGTTGTTATTCCAGTCTTCAATGCTGAGAAATTTGTAGGTAAAACGATCTCTTCAGTATTGGCTCAAACCTACAGCGAACTTGAAGTACTTATTGTTGATGATGGTTCGCCCGATCGCAGCATTGAAATTTGCCGTCAGTTTGATGATCCTAGAATCAAGATTATCCAACAGGCGAACCGAGGGCTTGCAGGTGCTCGTAATACCGGGATAAGGCAGGCAACTGGGGATTATATTGCTTTAGTTGATGCTGATGATTTGTGGACCGAAGACAAGATTGAGAAGCATGTTGGTCATTTAGAAACAAATCCCCATGTAGGTATTAGCTTTAGCTACTCTAGACTGATCGACGAAGACGATAACCCGACAGGGCTAAAACAAATACCTACAAAAGTTAAAAATATTACGCCTGATTATATTCTGCGCCGTAATCCAATTGGTAATGGGTCATCACCCGTATTTAAAAGCAAGGTATTTCAAGATATTGAGTTCACAGATAATCTGCATGGAAAGGAAGAGACTTTCTATTTTGATGAAAGCTTTAAAAGAGCTGAAGATGTCGAATGTTGGTTGAGAATTGCGGTGGAGACTGATTGGGCTTGTGAGGGTATTCCAGAGCTTCTTACCCTTTATCGAATCAATTCTGGTGGATTATCAGCTAATGCCTTAGCTCAATATGAATATCTTGAGAGAATTATTGATAAGTACTCTAAGGCTTATCCCGATGTGCTGGGTGATTCCGTAAGTCTGGCCAGGGCATACTTCCAGAGATATATTGCTCGTCGTGCTGTCAGCATGAGAGATGCATCATTGGCGCTTAAAATGCTGCATAAATCGATCGCTAGCGATATTAGAATTTTGTTTGAAGAGCCTAGAAAAACATTGGTTACTATGGGAGCTGTCTATTTTCTGTGTTTGACACCAACAAAACTCTATACTCAGATAGAGCAAGCTGCGATGAATTTTGCTAAGGGCTTTTGATGTTGCTACAGTGCTTTTAGATATTTATTAGGCGCTGTCTAAAATAAATATCTATCTATTGTAATTTTTATTATTTTCTAATTTGTAGAAATGACATTTATCTCTAATAGTCAGAAATTTGTCTTTGTCCATTTGCACAAGTGTGGTGGTACAAGTATTGAACGGGCACTCGACAACGAGATGCAGTGGAATGACATTATGTTGGGCAGTACTAAGTATGGAGAACGCCTACAAAAGTCATATCAGAAAAAATTTGGTATCTATAAACATTCATCAGCTGCTGAGATTAAGGCAATGATGGGGGATGAAGCGTGGAATAACTATTTTACGTTTACAGTTGTTAGACATCCTGTGGATCGGATGGTTTCCTTCTATGAGTATCTGAAAACGTACTACCTGGGGGGATATCGAGGCGCTGCGATCAAACTAATGTATTCTGTTGATCAGGTTGCTTCAATACCCACAGCATTAACTCAACTGCCAAAGCTATATGATGCATTTAGATGGCCTGGTATCGTTGCTTGCTTGAATAGTAAAACAATATCTGAGTTTATTCATGCGGATGGATGCTGGCAGTCCTATGGAACGATGTCTCAGTTTGCTCAACTAGCCGATGAAACGGGTGAAAATCTCATTGTTGACTATGTTGGTCAATTAGAAAATATCAGTGCTGATTGGGATAACATTTGCCAAAAGATCGGTATTTCAGTTTCGTTGCCCCATTCAAATAAGTCTAAGCGGAAATATAAAGACTGGAGAGAATATTTTAGCTTGGACGATATTAACTTTTTGGAAGTAAAATATAGGAAGGATATGGAGGTGTTTGGCTATACGGTTTAGTATTGATTCCTCTCGGAACTTATAAGAACTCTGACAATTTTCTGTCTTTCTAAAGCTCGAATGATACTTTCAGTTTTGAGCTTTTTATGTCCGACTAACCTGGTCTATTTCACTTCCAAAGTCTATTTGATTATGCCATGAAAATTCTCTATTTGATTCGGACCCATCAAAAACCCGATCAAATTTATCGCCTAGTAAGGACGATTCGAAAAGCAAATCCATCATCAATAATTGTTCTCAGTCATTCCGCTGAATCTGCTCCACTAGATTTGTCGCCACTGTCAGATTTACCTGGCCATCCAGTACAGTGTCTGTATGCATCAGTCAGACGATGTGATATGTCACTGGTGAATGCCTATTTGGACGCTGTAGAGTGGATTTATAGTCAGAATATAGAGTTCGATTGGCTAGTCAACTTGAGTGGGCAGTGTTATCCAACTCAGCCGTTACAGAACTTGGAAAATCTGCTTAATGAGACTGAGTATGATGGTTTTATGGAGCACTTTGAGTTGTTTTCGGGGGGAGCTCCGTGGCCTCTAGAACAGTGTAAAGATCGTTATTTATATCATTATTGGAAGACAGGGATGCATCTGTCTCACTGGCAGTTAACTGCCATTAAGCCGTTAATAGCGGCGGTGAATCGTATTCAGAACTTTATCCGGCTGCATTGGTTTAATAATGAGCTTATTCTGGGGCGTCATGTTTCTACACTCTATAATAGAAAGTTTATTGACTAATGAGGATCATACTTTCATATGCTATCAGCTGACTGCGTTAAGTTCTTATTGCATTTTCTGAGGTCTGCCCAGGGGAGAAGATTAATTGATTTTTATGAGGATACTTTAATTCCAGACGAGTCAATTTTTCAGACAGTTCTAGTCAATAACGGCTCGTTTAAGTTCTATGGTCAGAATATTCATTACATTAGCTGGAGTAAGCCTAATGATGGTCGTCCTGGCATAGTTTCTTCAGAACATCTTCCCAAATTAGCTAGAGACGATATTTTCTTCGCTCGAAAGTTTGATGTGGAGAAAGACCCCGAGATCCTTTCCGCATTGGATGAAAGAATTTTTGCTGCTCAGGGGTGATCGGGTTAGAGGGTTTACGCGTAGCTAAGGACGGCGTTAACGATAAATCGTTAATAAACTTGGAACAGTATCTATTGGTTTCGTATCAAAGATAATATAAGTTCTAAGTCGGGGCTTGCGTTGTTTACATCGTAAACTCCGTCCTATGGTGGCTGTGGGGTGAGATGACTGCGAAGGACTTATTGAATCGAGGGGTTGATCTGGCACGGAAGCGAGACTGTGCCGGTGCGATCGCAATTTTCAATACGGTCATTGCATATCTGCCTAACTATGCCAAAGCCTATTACAACCGAGGCTGTGCCCACTATGCCATGGACAACTATGGCACAGCCATTGAAGACTTTAGCTGGGCTATTCATCTCCTTCCCCACTACGCGTCGGCCTATCTAAATCGAGGAAATGCCCAACGTAAGCTAAGACATTGGGATGCAGCTTTAGAAGATTTTGAGCGGGGAATTCAACTAGCGCCGCTATCGACGCGAGGCTATTGCAATCGAGGACTGCTGCGGTTAGACCTGGGAGACCACGCAGGCGCCGTACGGGACTTTGACTATGCCCTCAAGCTACAACCCCACTTTCCGCGCACCTATCTTTGGCGGGGGGTGGCCTGGTTGCAATGCGGTGAGTCTCAATTTGCCATTAACGATTTAAACCGGGCCCTGGCCCTTAATCCTCACTGTGCTGATGCCTTTAATCATCGCGGTCTGGCTTACTTGTATCAGGTTGACTACAAGCGCTCCCTAGACGACTTTAATCAGGCCATCGCTCTTAATGAAGGCTTTGTTGATGCCTATAGTAACCGGGCCAAAGCACGGACAGAATTAGGAGACTATGCGGGGGCAATGAAGGACTACTGCACAGCCCTGAGGCTGGATCCGGCGTTGCCTGAAATCCATCCGCGCACGTTGCCTCAGTTGCAAAATGTGCTCCAGGACTGTCCTGCCCCAGGTAAATTTGCCCTGCTAAACAATCGAGGCAACGCACGAGCTGCCCTTGGGGACAGTGAAGGAGCCCTCGATGACTATACTGAGGCCCTACGCATTAGTCCAAAGGCTTACGTTTACCACAACCGAGCGTTGGTGCAGCTCTATAGCCATCGCTATGAAATGGCTGCTGCTGACTTTAGCGAAGTTATCCGGCTAGAGCCGTGCTGCGCAGACGCATTTAGTAATCGGAGCAGCGCTCGGCACCATCTTGGGAATTTAGCCGGTGCATTGCAAGATGTTAACCAGGCCATCGAGCTGACCCCATCCTTAGCCAATGCCTATGCGCAACGAGGTCGGATTCAAGTTGATTTACACCAGTATCAGGCGGCGATGGCAGATTTTGACCAAGCCCTATCTCTGCAGCCTGATGCAGCCCAAACATTCAATGAACGCAGCGTCCTGCGGTTCCGTCTGAAGGACGTGGAGGGGGCACTGGCCGACGTTAATCGGGCGCTTGAACTACAGCCTCAGTTTCCAGATGCTTACATTAATCGTAGTCTGATCCGATTTGACCGTGGCGATCGTTCAGGGGCTCTAAGTGACATTGTTCTAGTGATGAAGCTTAACCAAACCGCCTAGGGGGGCATCAAACAAAATACGAACCGGTCTAATCGTCGTCCTCCCACACCTCAAATGAATCCACGTCGATGGCAGGAGGGTCGGTTTGGTCGCTAAATTTGTCAAAGGTGTTTTCTAAGGTGTTCTCTAAGGCTTTATTGAGTGGACTCAGACGCTCTTTGGCTTTAGAAACTTGTTGGTTGAGCTGAGATCGTAACCCCTGGGTCCTATCCTGTAGCTGTTGAGTTGTAGACTGCAGCTGCTGATTTAGATCCTCAGTTAGCCATCTTTCCTGGGCATAGTCTGATAGACCCTGGGCACGCTGCTGTACCTGATCTGCCAGGGACTGGGCCGTGGTTTGGGCGGTGGTCTGCCAGTCTTGCTGGTCTAAGGGGATGGCCTCATCGGCGAAATACTCCGCCTGCTCAACGGATAGAGCTGACACCATAATTCGCTTTCGCCCAGCACTAATAATGGCATCGGGGGCCAAGCCGTAAAGCCCTGGTTGGTCGGACTGGGCAAATAAATATTGAATTACGAAACCCTGGCGCTCAAACCGATAATCTACAATTTGGCCAACACAATTACCGGCGTCCGTCCATACTTCTAGCCCCACCATGGGTTGGGCTGCAGCATTGGGCATTTCAGCTCCTGGGTCATGGATAACAACACTATCCTTGCCAATGTTAGTAACGTGCTCCCAGCTGTAAATCGGTCGTTGTCGCTGCCACAGCGCTCCTTGGCACAACAGCCCGACCACTCGCCCCTGGGCCAAATCTACAAGTAGATCGCCCACCAGTCCTAGCTCATTGGTTGTGTTGTAGTCGAGTACTAACCGACCAAACAGCGCTCCTCGTCTTAAAACAGACTCGTCAGCCATGGGAGTCACTTCAAAAACGTCTGTATTTGAGTTATAGCACCCTTGCTGTCCTTTGTTCTTTGGCCCTCTACTTTTTTCTAGGTCCTGGATTCTAGATTCTGGAGATGATATGCAGACAGTTTAGGGAGACGATAGTGACTATAGTTGTGGCATTGCTGATCATCCCGATGATCAGCAACGGTTTATTGGTCTGTGTTTGTTGTGTACAGATGTCCTGTTTTACCAACATTCATAGAACCTGCCAAGATCGTCTCCAATGATGTCTTGAATCATGTGTTCTTCTGTTTTATCTACGTGATCTCTCCAAAGGTTAATAATCTGTTTGCTATCTCGCTCAAATGAAAAAGCTTCTCGCTGAGCTAATTCTTTTTTATCTTCAGAGCTAGTTTGGGCTATATATGTGTGCATTTTGTTTTGAAAATGTATCCCAAAGTGATGACAGATATCTTCTGCTGTAGCTGTTGGCTGTACACAGAGATCTTCATGTCTAACCGTTATGAGTGATTTCTGAGACTTTTCCTGTTCTGAGATCAGCCTGGCCATGAGCTTCCATAAAATAGCGATGCTGGCCGGGGAATCGGGTGTGGCTAGTTGCCAATGTCTATCGGGAATATCGGTGCCATAGCGTTCAATGAGTTGCTTTTGCTCTAGTAATACTTTGATATCAAAGGGCCACTTTAATTGGCGGTTGCTGTGCCAAAGTGCACCAGGATGTCTTATCATGCAGACAGCCTGGGCCTTGTAGGTGGACAGCAGATGCTCTAGGGCGAATGTGGTGAAAGGGTCCTTCCAGCAAATAACTGGCGGTAGTGAGTTCAGCGCATTTTTGAGTCTCAGCGTTGACCAAGTTCTCCCCGCCTGTCCTCCTGAGAGCCTATACAACAGGTGGGTTAATGGTTTGAGCTGTCGGGGTGGCTGATGGTTCCATTGACGGCGAAAATTTAAAATATCATTCAGTAACTGTACTGTTTTGTTGTTTTCTGGTGTTGATGATGTTAAGTAAGGATAGGCTGCTTCGACTCCTTTGATACCCCACTCGGGATTGCATGGCTCGTGAAGCACTTGAAAAGAACTGTGCTCAGAAAGGATATTGCCTGTATACGTTGTTCCGCTTCTATGTAATCCACATATAATTTTAAACTGATAATTGAGCGTCATATCTGGTTACATAATTTTTTTCGCTTTGAGACACACCCGTACAAAGCAGATCATACTATTCAAAATCTGACGATTTTGGAAAAACCGCCAGAAATCAGTGTAACCGCGTAATGTTGTCCCCAAAAGACAGTTATCGTGAAGTTCTGTTGGGTTTTCCCCCTAGTATCTGGTCACTAACTTTATAGAATGTAGGGGCAGAAACTTGTGGGTATAGGCACTATGGATATCGCAGTCAAGCGTCCTATTCTGGTTGGTGGTTTGGGGTTAAGCGCCAGCCTGTGGCTATTGGATGTGGTGCATCATATGCCCATGGATGGTTCGCTTGTGTTAGGGGCGATGGCCCTTGGTTCTGGTCTGTGGTGGTGGCGTCAGCAAGGTCGGCCTGCCCCCACTGTACCCCAACAGATCACAGTTAAACGCGATGCGATTGACCAGGTTCTGGAGCGCACCGATAAGCTGATTGACTTGCTGCTTGTTGAAGGTAGCCAGACTGCTGCCCAGGCAGAAATCTATCGCACTGAATGTGAACTTTTACTGGATAGCCTGGAGCGAACCCAGCTAACGATTGCGATTGCGGGTAACAAGGCCACAGGTAAAACAACTCTCTTTGATTACCTGCATGGGTCTGAGTCGTCATCGTTAACCTTTACTGAACAGCTAGACAGCGATGCTGACCTGGTGCTGCTGCTGGTGGCAGGTGACATGACGGCTTCGGAATTAAATCGTCTGGAATCGCTGGTAACTGCTGGCCATCAGGTGCTGGTGGTGCTTAACAAACAGGACCAGTACACTCCTATGGACAAGGCCGTTGTGCTGGACCGTATCAAAGGTCGGGTGGCAGAGCGTGGGGTGGAGGTAGTTGCGATCGCAGCTAACCCTAACCCAATTAAAGTCCGTCGCCATTCCAAGTTAGGAGAAATTACTGAATCTTTTGAGCAACCAGCTGCCGATCTAGCCGCCCTGACCCAGCAGCTCGATAGGTTTGTCGGTGACCCAGCGCCCCTCGTCATGGCCACCACCCTACGTCAGACCAAGGTTCTACAACAGCGAATTATTCAGGAGCTTAATGGGTATCGTCGCCAAAAAGCGATGGCCGTGATTGAACCAATGCAGTGGCTTGCGGCGGGTGCTGCATTTGCTAACCCTATGGCCACTGTCGATTTGCTGGCTACGGCTGCCATTAGCGGTCAGCTAGTACTAGATCTGGGGGCTATCTACGGGCAACGTTTTTCTATGGAGCAAGCTAGAGCGGCTGCCGGAACCATTGCCGAACTTACCGTCAAACTTGGGCTAGTGGAGCTAGCTTCCCAGGCCCTGGGCACTGTCCTCAAAAGCCACGTCACCGCCTATCTGGCTGGCGGTACATTACAGGGTATCAGTGCCGCTTACCTTACTCGTCTGGCAGGTCTTACCCTAATCGATTACTTCGAAGAACAAAGCCTATCAGATGCTGCTGAGCTCGACTTTGACGGTCTGGGGGAGCGTTTACAATCCCTGTTCCAGCAGGCTCGTCAAGGCTTGGCCCTCAAGGATTTTGTCACCCAGGCCGTCGCCCATTTGCCTAAGGCCGGTCCTGTTGCCAGTTAAGCGCCCCTCACCATGACTGACCCAGCGTTGATTCGGACTGCTTCTACCGATGCCACTATTGACGATTCCACTGCTGAGAACAAAAAGGCTACAGATAGGGCAGCCCATCCGCTGGTAGACCAAGCCCGCGATAGTCTACGGCAGACCATTGATCGCTATATTCCTCAGTTAGAGCTGACCCGCTCAGATGCTGATGAGCTTAAACGGCAAGCGGCGGTTAAGTCCGGTATTGACCAGCTGACGACCCTGCTAAACAAACTAGATAGCACCCTGCTACGGGTGGCTGAGTTTGGTTTGGTCAGCCGAGGCTAGTCTGCGGTGCTCAATGCCCTTGTGGGCGAAAAAATTCTTGAAACCGGTCCTCTAAATGGCGTCACCCAGTGGCCCCGCTCTATTTATTGGACGCCAGATGTTGTTGAAGGAAAGCCAGACCTCAAAATTGAGCTGATTGATACCCCTGGTCTAGATGAAATTGAAGGGGCAGAGCGGGGGCAAGTGGCCCAAGCCGTCGCCCAGCAGGCTGACTTAATTTTGTTTGTGGTGGCGGGAGACATCACAAATACTGAATATACGGCCCTGCAAATGCTCCACAGGACCCGTAAACCCCTGCTGCTGGTCTTTAATAAGACGGATCTGTATCCAGAGACCGATTGCCAGGCTGTTTATGACAATTTACAGCGTCTCCAAACACAGCTCACTCAGACCCTGGGTGAGGACGGTGAGGAGACCGAAACAGAGAAAGCAGCGGTCGTCCCGATTGTGGACGATGGTATTTTGGTGGCAGCGGAGCCCTCGCCGCTGCAGGAGCGCATAGAATGGCCCGATGGACGCGTGACTGAAGAATGGGAGTCTCCCCCTCCTGAGATTGCCCCCCTCAAAACGGCCCTCATTGATTTGTTTCATACAGAAGGGCCTACCCTGGTGGCGCTCAACACGTTGCACCAGGCTAATCAGGTGGATACTAACCTGGCTGCCGCCACACCCGTACTAAACCAGACCGCCGCTGACGATATCATCTTGCAATTTGCAAAATACAAGTCCGCTGCCGTTGCCTTAAATCCGGTGGCCGTATTAGACCTGTTGGGGGGAGTAGCCTCTGATCTGGTTATGATCCGCAACTTGGCCAAGCTCTATGGCTTTCCCATGACCAACTTTGAAGCTAGTAAGCTCTGGCAAGCGATTGTTCGCAGCTCGGGTACGCTGTTGCTGAGTGAGTTAGGCAGTGGGCTAATCTTGGGCTTGGGCAAGAGTGGTGCAGCCCTGTGGAGTCTGGTGGATGGTACGTCTGGGTTAACGGCCTATGCAGGGGCCATGGGTGCCCAAGCCGCTGCTGCTGGCTATGGTACCTATGCCGTAGGCCAGGCGGCTCGCGTATATTTGGAACAGGGTTGTTCCTGGGGCCCCCAGGGCATTAAGACCCTAATGCAGGCGATTGTGGACAATGCCAAAACAGATACTGCCCTTGAACGGTTACAGCAAGAAGTTCGACAGTCGGTGACAGAACAGTATCAAAAACACGACCCATAACAATCGTTAGATTTTGGCCGTTAGATTTTGGCGCACTATGGAGAAAACGCTGATTAAAGCTGAGAGATTTTTCTTGCTAGCTGAAAGTCTAGGTTTGTTAGGCCTTGAGCATCGTGGGTGGTTAATTGTAGGGAGACCTGGTTGTAGCTGATTGTAATGTCAGGATGGTGACCTAACTGTTCGGCAGGTTCCACTAAGCTATCAACAAATGCTACCGCTTCTACAAAGCCATCAAATGTGCGTGTTTGGTACAAACTGCTGCCATCTGTTGTCCAATCTGGTAGCTGCTGCATCTGCAGACGAATTTCGATTGCACTCAGGGCGGGTGCCGCACTGACTACCTCTTTCACCTGTGTTGTTCTGGGTAGGGCTGTCTGTTCCTGGAGGCCTAAACTTACTGCTAACAATACGCTAAGCATAGTATTCCTTATGATCGCTTCCTAAACGCCGATGGTTTCTATATACCAGGGTTTTAGGATGTATAGGCTGTGCTCAGTCCCAGATTTGCCAAACCTTTGCGATAGGCAATGGAGGTCTTATCCGCTGGAATGTGATACTCGGCACGTAAATCTAGGGGTAAGTCCTCCGGATATTGGGCCTCTACCACTTCCTTATCTTCTGCGAAGATCTGTCGATTAAACTCGTAGATTGGTTCTAGGGGTTGGTCTTGGTCAAAGTTACGACACAGTGGAGAAAATAGTCGGGTTTTACGTGCCGAAATGGGTGATGGTGCGTTCAGAATGCAGAGTCGACCTTCTTCGGGAAAGTGAATGCGCAAAATAGCGGCGAAGGGTAAAAACACATCAAAGACTCGCCGCCACTGAAAATCGTCTGGGGCACGATGCTGTAATGCTTTGGGAAAATTGCTGACGGTGCTCACATAGTCTGCTCGCAGACCGTAGGGGGTGGGGGTGACTGTGTAGGGGGGGACCACAGGATTATCACGGCTGGCAAAGGCTTTGTGGTGTACCCAGGCAAAGTGGGCCACATCGAGAAAACCTTCCATCTGACGACCGATGGCGGCGTTGATGTCCATACTGTTGGGCAAAATTGGCTGATAGTCAGACTGGTTCCATTCGGGGATCTGGGGCAGGTTGGCGTTGCTACCGTCCCCTGTCAGGGTCGTCCATACTAGGCCGTAGGCTTCACGTACTGGATAGGTTTTTAGGCATAGACGTTGGGAAATGGTGGCGTCAGGATTGGCCGGTATGAGTGTACAGGCGCCGCTGGCATCGTAGTGAAAGCCGTGATACTTGCAAATTAGCTGGTCGTTTTCAACATGGCCCATGCTCATGGGTACGCCGCGATGGAGACAGAGGTCGTTGGCCACCGATACGCCTTGGCGGGTCCGCCAGATGACTAACCGCTGATCGAGCAGGGTGGCGGCGATGGGGCTGGTGGTGACGTCATGACTAAAGGCGACGGGAAACCAGAAAGGTGCGATCGCATCCCAATCTCCATCAGAAAAAGTGCAACCGCGCGGATAATGAGCCATAGACTTACCCAAAGTAATTAAAACCATAGACATCTGCGCGGGCTAACGCTCTATTCGAAAAAAATCCCATAGTTGCCATGGTCACCAACCGAAAGCACCCTGTCTGTCGCCGTTTTGACCTTTTTTTATGGTAATTTTAGAACCGGCATATGGGGCCTATTATGGATTCATCTAGTCTGTCCGGTGTTATTGAAGGAAACCTGCATTACAATCCTTTTAGCCTTTCAATCTGATCTATAAGGTAAAGGTATCGTTACTAGTGGTTACGTTTCTTAAAAAAAGTACATAATAGGGCTGACCCCATAAGTTTGGTTTCGGCTGTCGTAGCCATTGAAATCGCTCACTGAACAGGAATGACATCCTTCGTGCTAGGCAATTTACCATTTCCAGGACAGGGCGGTGACCAAGTTGTTAGCAAAGCAGTTAGCACTGCCATTGCTGCCTTGTTTAAGCGTACTGGTAAGCTAGACGCTACCGTACGGGCCGAGCCTGTAGCTAAGCTGCTTCAGGGAAGTGTTGATGGCTTTGATTTTATCGGCCACAGCATGCTGATGTATAACGGGCTGCGCATTAAAGCCCTAGAGCTGTTTGTACAAGCCGTATCCATTGACTTTGGTGCCATCTTCAAAGGCCAGATTCGGCTCAAGCAGCCTACCCAGGCGTCCATGCGTGTTGTCCTTACCGAGGAAGACCTCACTACTTCGTTTAATACACCATTCGTGATTGATAAACTCCAACGTATGGAGTTTGAGGGTAAGCCTCTCCATTTTGGCTCGACTGAAATGAATTTAAACGACGATAAATCTCTTACCCTTGAAAGCCAAGTTTGCGTAGGGGATGAGACGCTGGCTCAGTCGGTAAACCTGACAGCTAAGGTTGAGGTTTATGACCGCACTAAAATTGCCTTTGTCGATGTCGACTACTACGGTACTGATGAGGATATTGCCCTTGGTAAAGCTATTGTCGAGCATGTTAATGCTCTGATGGATCTAGATTCTTTTGCACTAGATGGTACTCAGCTGCGTGTTGATAAAGTGCGGATGCGCAATAAAGAGCTCATCTTCTATGGCGTTGCCCATATTAACCAGTTTCCTCAGAAGAAATAACTAGCTCTGCTATTGCAGTGTTCAGCGTAGGTCTGGTAATTATGGCTAGCGGAGCTTTTCCTTTAAATCCGCCGTAACCTTATTGCGTTCTTGGAAACTTACTCGAATCTTCTACAACAACTATTAGCTAAATGTTATGCATAAAATAGCCGCGAGAAATTCTAAAAAACTCTCGCGGCTATTTTATGCATTAGACGTTCGAAGCAGCTGGTGATCCGACTCGAACGGACGACCGGCTGATTACAAAAGAAATGCTCAAAAGCTAAATATATATCCTGGAAAGGATTTCACGACAGGCGAAAAGTGTCGTACTAATTTCTGTACTATTTGGGTGCGTGAATTCAGATTTCGTTAGGATCGACTCCCATTGCTCGTAAGCGTTCGGCTAGCCGGTCTGCGCGGCGCCGTTCAGTTTCTTGGCCCTCTGCGCCAGTGGGGATGACTTGGCCATTGCGATCGCACCACCGCAGCCATAGTCGAGATACGTCTTCTTCAAACGGACCTTCCCACAGTGTTAGTCCCAAACCTGCACCCTCTAGCCAGACCGATTGGTCCGTATTGACGATGCCTTCAGCCGTTGTGAGTTCCTGATAGCCTACAGGGGAAATCATCCACACGCGCAAAAGTGCCCCATTCATATTGGCTTCATCCTGGATCTGCTGTAGAGGGTCAAACACGACGTAGTAGGGCACACCAATCTGAGCGTAGATGTCTCGCTTGCTTGAGGTTTTCCCCTTTTGCTGCGATTTTTGGCTGAGGGTAAACTCATCACCTTCTTGATTGGACACTATTTCAATACAGACCTCGGGTACTTTGCCAAATTCCCAAACGAAGTAAGAGCGATCTCGTCGATTGGCATAATCAGCAGCCCTTTGTACCCCCAAGCTCAGTATCATGTCCGGCACGATAGGGCTGCCCTTTAGCTTGTAGAACAGACCGACGTTAGCTGCTGCTAGAAAGGGAAATGTTAATGCCTTAGCACTGTAGAGTGGCTCTACTAACAAGCGCTGCTGCTCTTCAGACTGAAAATTATCCACTGGGGTATCATCCTCGATCACCAGATGACTGATATCGAGTTCGGTGACAATGTCTTCGTTTTCTAGAGGCTGGTTATCTAGAAGTTGCTGTGGGGGCATGGTGTGGACCTGAATCACATAGTTCTATTTTAGGCGCATGAGCTTTAAGCTCAATATGATACTCAAGAAGGTCTGAATCGTATTTGCCAGTGTACGTGCCATCGTTGAGAACGCGGCTGCGATCGCACACGATATGATTAACCTGCTCCTCTATGATGTGATAAAGGAGCAATTAGATTGGGTTAAAGGAGAGATAGAGTATTTTCCAGTGCAGGCCTGAAATGTTTTGCTATAGACACTTCGGAGACTTTTGAAAGTGTCAACGGGGACGTCCCACCTACTCGCTGCTCACTTATTTCTTCCGAAGAACGGTAACATCCAGTCTTCTACAGTACGATACGAAATCCCACCTTTTTCTTCGTCATAATATTCTTCCAATCCCACAGAGTCCAAACTACGCGCTCTGGGCCTTTGTGACGAAAAACTACGTAAGTCTTTTGCCGTTGACTCTGACGCCAGCAATGCGGCCCACTTAAACAGCTTTTTCACATTTAAGCCAATTCGCTCAGCCACATGAGAAATAACTGGCAGACGTAAAAAATTCTCGCGCGGATCTATTCGAAAATCCTCAATTACATGCACTAATAGAGCAATCTTCAACGAGTTTTCATCACGGTTTCGGACTGCAATTGTTGCAAATCTACTACTAAAACCAAGAATTAAAGGTCTGATATCATCTGAAGTAATATCTCTTATTTCCTTAGCTTCATCGGGAGCAACAGAACTATATATTTCCGCAAGCTCTTTAAACTCATAATCTAATTGCCCAGGAATTGTTTTCTCATAGCCAATCCACTTTGCCTTATCAAGAGTTGTCAAGATTTCCTGAACTCTACTCATACTCATTTTTTCGACTAATCCTTGAGTTGATTTTTAATTTAGAAAGCAGAATCAATTAAATTCCAATCTTTTACCGGAAAAGGCATTCCATAGAATGCTTTTTCAGTATCTATACTCTAGAATTTATTAACAGCTTGCTCTAGTTTACGGACTCGTTGTTTTGGGTGGTATTGCCCAACCATTGCGTGTAGTATACCCAGCTTTTTTCAATTGCTGTAGCTCTCTTCTATAAACTGTATATTTATATTCACTACCGGGTGGTCTTTTCAACGTTGATTTTTTAATTGGACTTGCAAGTTTTAATGGTCTCCCTGCATCAATTACACCTTGAAGCCATGCATCGTTTACTTCAGGCTTCCAGCCTTGTCGTTGCCCAATATTAAGTCTGTGAAATGTTTGCTCAGGGGCAGCTTTAGCTATATCAGGGAGACGCCCAATAACAGAGGTTCTACTACTTGTTGCTGATTCTTGATACCATTCCCATGCAATTATGGTATTGTTTGGATGTTTTTTGAAGTCTTGATGATATTTTTTATGTAATTCATCGTAGGAGTTGATTAATCGTTTTGATGTGCCAATCTTATTGGCTATGACCGATTCTCGCTGAAAAGAACGCCTAACGTTATTACGAGTGCCGAGTATTCCTAATCCAGATAAGCCAGTCTGAATTAGAGCTCTCCAGGGAATATCACCACTACAGCTGTCTCGCCAGTCTAGATACGTCTGAACCCACGAATCGCCTTTCTGATAAATACTGGTT
>CALBPH010000407.1 GCA_937899365.1 uncultured Leptolyngbya sp. | reverse complement strand
GCCATCATGCGCTCCCTCAATTCCTCCTTGGATAACAGTAATAACCTGCGACAAATCCCCGACAGCGAATGGACCTATCAGCGACAGCTTCTCGATACCCTCAACTGGGATCAGCAACAATTTGTCAATGCCATCCAATCCCCAAAAGGGCAAGGTTTTTTTGTCGGTTCTGCCCGCTATAACCAGCTAGCTGCCGACTATCAGTTTAATGGCTTTACCGCCGGAGCCTTTACCTATCTACTCACCCAGCACCTGTGGCAATCCAGCGAGCCGCTGCCCACCACCATTTCCCCCGCCTCCACCAGCTCTACCCACCTGGCCCAACATCCCCCAACCCCTACCTACGATCCTCCCCCTGACGCGGACCCGACGGTGACCAACACCCCCATTTACCACATGGAGCCAGTGGCCCAGCCAGCAGAAGCGTTAGTACTTGGCCCCGTCCCAGATAAATCTGAGCACGACCGGGTGCGGCTGTGGCTGGGGGGCCTAGACCCCTGGGCCTTAGAAGCCTTTGACCAGGGAGCCACATTTGCCCTGATCGACAAAACCACCGGCACCGAACTGGCAGAAGTCCAGCAGGTGGACGGCACCCGAGCGGGGCTGGTCAGCGAAGGGCGCTTGAGTGGTGCTGCCCGAGCCGCTGATGCCACCACCCAGCTATTGCAAGAAAAGGTACGGGGGATTCCGGGGCAGGTCACCCTAAAAGTGGGGCTGGATGACACCCTGCTAGCGTCAGAAAAAGTGATTGCCGAGGGTAAACTGGCCAACTTTACCAACATTGAGGTGGTGCCGGTGACATCGGGACAGACAGCCCATGTTCTCCTGGGGCGCTACACTCCAGAAATCCATCAGCGGCTGGCGCTAAACCCTGAGACTGTTCCACAGCAGCAAACCCTGGACAGCGTAGGTATATTTTCACCGGCTCAGGTGCCCTTACTTGCCGGATCGTTTGGCATTGCCGAAGAACCCATGGATCAGGCCATGGACCGACTCAGTACCCGATTGGTGAGTCTTTATATTGGTCGCATGCTGGCCCTAATGGTCAATCAACAAACCTCTCATCTTGATGTCAGTCTGGTGGTGGACCATCAAGGCATCCGCAGTGGTACCACCACCCGTGGCGGTGATCCAGAGGCGATTATTGTTCCCCAGACTGTTGGGGGCCTGTTGCAAGTTGTCGATGGTCAACGACTCAAAGTCACCGTTAACAATAACGAAAATCAGGACCTGCATGTGTGTGTAATCGTAATTGATCCAGCAGGGGAAGTGAATGTTCTCTTTCCCCCCGCCATTAGCGATCGCAACGACATAGACATTATTTCTGGTCGAGGCTCATGGTCTACAAACCTCAGGGGGGCAGCCCCCTTTGGCACCGCCGAACTGCTGGTATTGGTCAGTCCCCAATCCCTGGTAGCTGCCCTAAAAAAGCTGCGACAAAATCGCCCCCAATTTGATCGCTCATTACGGGCAGGGGAATCACTGGCCAATGTCGAAGCGATGGATAACATTTTTGGCGTCATGTCATCCCGTCGTGACGGTACCGATGCTATCAAGGGCACTCGTCTGTTAGAAGCCGATCAGGTGGCAATCTTATCTATGTTTATTGAGATTCTGCCGTAAATCGTGTTGGTGTTAGCGATTCACGGTAAATTCCTGAGGAGGATTGGGCAAGAGGGCTATGCTAACGGCAGATTTACTACAGACGGCCATAGCTGACTATCATCGGCAGCTACGGAGTCTAAAAGAATTCAAAAACTGGTCCGATCAGTCGGTGTTAGCAATGCTAAGGGAGCGCGATCGCATCCAATTTTTGATCGATCACCTGGGCCAACAGCCCGTCACCAAGGCCCTTGCCACCGATAAATGGCTGCTCCTATCCGAAGATGACGCCCTCCTCGGTCAATGGAACGACCGCCTGCTAACCCTAGACCAGCTCCCCATTTGGCGCAATAGCATCAACCCGCCGGAGCACCACTGGTGGTGGCATCCAAAAGCATCAGAAACCAAGCCCATATTAGGCTGGCTCTGGGGCGGTCTCACCATTGCCCTACTCACCCTCTCCCTCGCCTTTGCCAAAGATATCGCCACCCGCTTTTTTGACGATGCCCCCGGACTCTGGAGCTCTATCGGAGCCATCGTTCCCACCATTCTGGCCCTATTCGCCACCGGCGGCGTCCTCACCAAAGTAGGGCAGCAGGCTATCGACACCTACCTCACCCACCGCGCCCCCCCACGCTATAAATCCCTCGTTCGCTGTTCACTCGCCCTGGGTCTTGCCGTCATGTTCTTTCTAGGCCACAGCATTGGCCTACCCTGGGCCGCCCATCAGTACCACAGCGCAGGCATAAACCAATACCAAAAAAGAAAGCTAACCAACGCCCAAACCAGCTTTCAGCGAGCCCTGCGACTACATCCAGACTTCCCCGCCGCCAACCAATCCCTAGGCTTAACCCACGAAGACCTACGAGACTTTGACCAAGCCAAAACAAACTATGCCACCGCCATACAAGGCGGTTCTCTAGAGTCCGTCAATAACCTAGCCCGACTACAAATTTTAGACGACAAAGACTACGCCTCAGCCGCCGTACTCCTAAAAACCGCCCTAAACGCCCCCCAGCGAGACCCCAACGACACCGTTCTAGAATATGGTCTACGCAAAAACCTAGGCTGGGCCTGGCTAAAACAAGAACGTCACCTCTCCGCCGAAGGAGAACTCAGACGCGCCATCACCCTAGAAACCACACTAACAGACCCCCAACCCGACGCCCACTGTCTACTCGCCCAAGTCCTCGAAGCCCAACAAAAACAACCAGACGCCAACACCGCCTGGGAAACCTGCCTCCGCCACGCCACCAAAAACCCACAAGACGACCACTGGTCCGGCATAGCCGCCAAAGCCCTAGGCTACGAAACAGAAACCAATACAACAGATACGCCCTC
>CALBPH010000406.1 GCA_937899365.1 uncultured Leptolyngbya sp. | reverse complement strand
CACCTACACGATGGTCTTGGGAATTGCCCACGTTTTGGATAGTGAGCGGTTAACCAGTGCTGAATCTCAGCTACGTAACGGTGACTTAACCGTACGCGGCTTTGTGCGGGTATTGGCCAAGTCAGACCAGTACAAGGCTCGCTTTATTGATAATGCCCCTCGCTACCGCTGCCATGAGCTGAACTTTAAGCATCTGCTGGGCCGAGCCCCCGAGAGCTATGACGAGACTGTTTACCACAGTGCCGTTGTGGATAACCATGGCTATGAAGCTGACATTGATGCCTACATTGATAGTGAGGAGTATCAAACTGCCTTTGGTGAGAATGTGGTGCCCTACTACCGTGGCTATAAGAGCCAGACCGGTAAGCGTCTGGTGGGCTATGTGAACATGTTTGACATGCTTACCAGCGTTTCCACCAGTGATAAGGCCGGTTCTACCAAAGCCCGTGTAGAAAAGCGGCTCTCCTATGAGAACCCTCTCAAGGTGCAGCCTGTAACCGATGGGAATCTGTTGATTCAGAAGCTCTTTGGTCTGGTCTAAACCTTAGCCAGTGCGCTATTGCTGATGGGTGATGTCGCCCGCTTGTGCTTAAAAAGCCCCCCAGATTTCCTAAACAACAAGGAAGCTGGGGGGCTTTTAAGCGTTCGATAACAGCAAGGTTAGCCACTTGTGCAATCTGGCTATTGTCAAAAGAGGGGTTGGAAGATAGCCCTAGAATAGGAATAGAGGTGCCCCTGTCATGAATACATTTAGCCCATCGAGGTCGCTATGGCTCAACAAACATGGCTAAGGCTAGGAATCATCGGTTTGCTATGTGCGAGCGCAACACCCCTGGCAATTGCCCCATCAGCCCAAGCAGATCGCCGCATCATCATTCGCTCTCCCTCCCACGATCAACACCGGCATCGCCGCTATCCCGTCTATGAGCGGCGGCAGCCCGAACGGCGAAGCGTCACCGTAGAATTTATCGCCCAGGGGGACGAATGGGCCAATGTATATATTGATGGTCGTCGGGTTTTCTCCCCCAGCAACTACGCTAACCGCCGCAAACGATTTACCCTTCGAGAAGGGGCCTACGACCTCAAAATTACAGGGGTAGATTTCTTTGATGTTTGGGCAGAAGGATATTTAGACATCGGTCGTGATGATACCAATATCATCGTCGTTAGATTTTCCGAGAGAGGCGTCAGGATTTCAGGCGATCCCTACGCCTGGATTCCAGTCTCCACACGACGGCGGTAATGGCCAACGTTTCAAACAAGTCTGCAACTAACCCCTACGGCTGGATTGCCCAGTCGCTGCAAACCCTACACCGAGCCAACTGGTATCGCCAGGTCAAACCCATTGACGGCAAAGGCGGTGCTGTTATTACCATCGACGGTAAACGCTGCCTCAACTTTGCCAGCAATGACTATTTAGGACTGGCGGGAGACCCCAGACTAGCGGCGGCGGCGGCGGCGGCGGTTACCACCTATGGCACTGGCAGCACCGGCTCCCGTTTGCTCAGCGGTCAGCGCCCCATCCATCGTCAGCTTGAGCAGGCCATCGCTCAGCTTAAGGGCACCGAAGATGCCATCGTCTTTAGCTCAGGATATTTGGCCAACCTGGGCACCCTGGCAGCCCTAATAGATCACCGCGACCTAGTCATTGCCGACGGCTACAATCACTCCAGCCTGCAGATGGGTGCCCGTCTAAGCGGCGCCACCGTAGCCGTATACGACCACAATGACCTCAACCAGCTACAGCAGCATTTAGTCACAAAACGTGCCCAGTATCGTCGCTGTCTGCTGGTGACCGACAGCGTTTTTAGTATGGATGGCGACCTGTGTTCGCTACCCGAAATTTTAGACCTGGCTGACCAGTGGGACGCCATGGTGATGGTGGATGAAGCCCACGGCACCGGTGTGCTGGGGGCCAGCGGTGGGGGGGCTGTGGAATACCTGGGCTGTCGCCATCGCCCTATGGTGCAGGTGGGCACCCTGAGCAAAGCCCTCGGCAGCTTGGGCGGCTATGTTACTGGCTCAGCGGACCTGATTGATTTTTTACGTAATCGCACCGCCACCTGGATTTACACCACGGGACTATCGCCAGCTGATGCGGCGGCGGCTCGAGCTGCGATCGCAATTCTCACCCAATCTCCCGAACTCCTGATCCAGCTGACAGAGAATGCCCACTATCTCAGAAAAAGCCTAGACCAGCTGCACGTTCAGCGTCTCCCCTCCGAATCCCCCATCGTCTGTATCCAGGTTAAAGATGCTGCCACCGTCCTCGCCCTCGGTCAGCACCTCCAACAACAGGGAATTTTTGCCTCTGCCGTTAGACCCCCCACCGTCCCCACCAGTCGGCTACGGATGACGGTCATGGCCACCCATACCCAAGCAGATATTGACCGTCTCATTACAGCCATTCGGTCTTTTTAATTCTCTAATTCCTCCGGAATAACCCATTTCCTTGGCTCTGTTGCCCGAGCGATCATCTTCTTGCGCACAGCCTCTTCCGCCATTTCCAACATGGTGTCGAGGGACGTGTTTTCAATAAAGCTAGATGCCTGTTGGGTATAGGCCTCATTAGGACAGGCATCGCCTTTGATGCAGCCATTGACGCATTCAACAGCACAATTAACCGTAGCGTTGCCGCTGGTGTTCTCAGTAGTCATAGGGTTACTTTAAAACTCTTCTCTCATGCAAAATTTTAGACAACTTTGCCCATGATTTCATCCAACACTTCGACCGGTGAGGCCGCATTCCCGCCAGACAAAACCCACAGCACCCTGATGCGCCGCTGTCTAGAGTTAGCCGCCAAAGGCGCGGGGCGGACATCGCCCAATCCCATGGTGGGGTCGGTCATTGTTAAGGATGGACAGATTGTTGGCGAAGGATTTCATCCGCAAGCGGGCCAGCCCCATGCCGAAGTATTTGCCCTCCGGGCGGCGGGGGATAAGGCCCAAGGAGCCACCCTGTATGTAAATCTGGAGCCCTGCAACCACACCGGACGCACCCCTCCCTGCACAGAAGCTGTGTTAAAAGCCGGCATCACGACAGTGGTGATCGGCATGCAGGACCCCAACCCCAAGGCCAGCGGTGGCATCGAGCGGCTGCGAGCCGCTGGGGTTACGGTCATTACCAACATAGAAACAGCGGCCTGTGAGCGCTTAAACGAAGCCTTTATCCACCGTATTCGTCACCGCCAGCCCTTTAGTATTTTGAAATATGCCATGACCCTGGATGGCAAAATCGCCACGGACACTGGCCATAGCGCCTGGGTCACAAGTCCGGAGTCACGACAACGGGTGCACCAGCTGCGGGGACAGTGCGACGCCGTCATCGTCGGTGGCAATACGGTTCGACGGGACAACCCTCACCTCACCAGCCACGGCGTCTGTGACCACAACCCCTTGCGGGTGGTAATGAGTCGCAGCCTAGACCTGCCAACCACTGCTAACCTGTGGCAAACCGAGACAGCCGCCACCCTGGTGTTTACTGAAGCATCGCCGCCAAAAACCACCCTACCAAAACAGGTAGAGGTCATCTCCCTGCGGCAGCTAACCCCGGCAGCAGTACTCGATAGCCTCTATACACGGGGAATCTCCAACGTTTTATGGGAATGCGGTGGCACCCTGGCCGCCGCCGCCCTTAGACAGGGCGTCATTCAAAAAGTATGGGCCTTTATTGCCCCTAAACTGATTGGTGGTAGCCAAGGACGCACCCCCCTAGGCGACATGGGCCTTACGGAAATGACCGAAGCACTAATACTGAATTGCACCGAGCTGGAAAAAATCGGGCCGGATTGGCTAATTCAGGGGTATCTAGCCAATAACTAAAATAGCGGCGTTCCATGGAACGCCGCTATTTTAGTTACCTTTAACCATCTATAAAGCGACCGGCGCGCTCAGCTGCCCCCACCTCAAACCCATGACAGCGCATCAGCAGGTCCAGCGAGCGCATAAACTCATCTCGATTGCGTACCACATCAAACCGGTGAACCACCTTACCCTTTTCCAAAAACAGCAGGGTGGGCAACGTCTTCAAGCGATAGAGGTTTGCCAACTTAAGATTTTCATCCGCGTTGATGTCCAGCACCCGGACCTGGCTCGACCACTCTTGCTGGAACCGATTGAGCATGGGGGTCACCCGGCGACACAGACCACACCAAGGAGCCCAAAAATGCACCAGAACCGGTACAGGAGAAGCTAGTACAACGCGCTCAAAATTATCTTCAGTGATTGTCATTGATATTTAATTATTGTCAGTATTGAAAAAAGGCTTTTAGTACTTCTAATCTTATTAAAGTAGAGCCCAATACCAAAGGAAGATCGGATTATTATTGTGAACCTTTCGTAACAAAAAAGGAACAGATTATCCGTAAGAAAACCTACTGACGCAGGTCAATATGAGTTTACGGACATTAGTCAATGACAGGCTAAGGTCTAACGCTAGAGAGCCTTCCGTAGATAGTGATATTGGACCACCAGTTGTACTGTTTGTACAGTGTTTTTTCCTTTTGAAAGCTTAAGAAAATCTTAAGCGCACCGCTAATCTTTCCGTATTTTTACGCCCTCCATAGCACCACAATCATTCTCCATATGGTGAAATGTCTAACTATGAATCTAGACATAGAAAGCTTTTTATGCTCTGTGAAAAGCGAGCGTGATACTAGATTGGGCGTCTAAGCTTCACGTTGCATATCTTGCTCAATGGCATCAAGGGTTTTGACAATTAGGCGTTTAGCTTCTAGATTCCAACCCCACGATTGCACCCCAAACGCCACATAAAAACCGATGCCCGTGGCGATAAAATCCAACGGCTGATGCATCGAAATACCCAACAGCAAACCCAAACCACCGATACCCCAGAAAGGTAGCGCCACCATCTGCCGATCGCGCTCAACGATTTTGGCAAAAATATGGGTGGGAATGTCAGCCACTATTTGCTCTTTGACTTCTTTTTGCTGGGGATAGGGCACCGTTAGACCAACCTTGGGTCGAAGTTTTTCAATCTTTCGCGCCTCTGTACTGAACTGGGTAAGCTCGTCCTCGGCCATGGTAATGAGCTTTTCAATAGAATTCATAAAAACGCTGGATTGATGATTGGGCAAGGTTTGAGGGTGCCGAGTAGAAACCCTTAAACTGGCAAAAGTAGTTTTGAATGTGCAATATTAACATTTACTTAAGCATTATTAATTTAAGTCAGTAGTGTAACTCTCTGCAATTGGCTGGAGTGCTTCATAATTTATGGTTTCCGCTATCCCAGCATCTTACAAAAGCTTTTTGCCTCGGTTTTACCGACTATCGGTGGTGGGGATGTTCTCCAACATGATGGTGCCCCTGGCGGGGCTTTGTGACACGGCGTTTTTGGGGCATCTGTCCGATATTCACTACCTGGCTGGGGTGATTTTAGGCAGCATTCTGTTTGACTATCTCTACCGAATTCTCAAGTTTTTACGCAACAGCACCAATGCGCTGACGGCCCAAGCGGTGGGTGCCGACGATAGCACCGGCGTACTGGTGGCGGTTTTGCGATGTGGTTTGGTGGCGGTTGCGATCGCATCCCTCATTCTCCTATTGCAATACCCCGTTCAGCAGCTGGGCTTTACCATTTTGTCCGGCGCACCTGAAACCGAGCAGGCGGGCATCGCCTACTTTAATGCCCGCATTTGGGGAGCCCCGGCGGTGCTGCTCAACTTTGTCCTCATTGGCTGGTTTTTAGGCCGAGAGAAAAACGGCGTTGTCTTTTTTATCTCTTTGATGGCCAACGGCTCTAACGTGCTGCTGGACTACCTGATGATTAATCGCTGGGGTTGGGAGAGTGCTGGGGCAGGGCTAGCTACGGCCTTCAGCCAGTACCTGGGGCTGCTGGTGGGATTAGTCGCCGTGGGTCTCACCATAGACTGGTCCCTGGTGGGTAAAGCCATGGCCCAAGTGATGGATCGTCAGGCCTTAACCTCCACCCTGATTCTCAAGGGCAATATTTTAGTGCGCTTTTTGGCTCTAATTTCCGCCTATTCCATCTTTACTAACCTGAGCGCCACCTTTGGCACCATATCTCTCGCGGAGAACGGGCTGCTGTTACAAATTGCCCTGCTCAGCCAGTTTACGGTGCAGGGGGTGGGCATGACGGCCCAAACGCTCATTGGTAACTTTAACGGCAAGGGGCAAACCGACCAATGTTTGCCCGTGCTCAAAACAGCCATTATTAGTAGCTTGGTCATTTCCCTGGGCTTTGCCCTGTCGGTGGTGGTTTTTCCCGAAACCATGTTCTCCCTACTCACAAGTCATCAGGACGTGAGTCAGGCCATGGGCAGCTATGCCGCCTGGCTGGTGCCGCTGCTGAGCATTACATCCGTGGCCTTTATGTTGGAAGGCTATTTTATCGGCTTAAAAGAGGGTGCCGTGTTACGTAACGGGGCCTTGTTAGGGTTTGGCCTAGGATTTGCCCCCCTAGCGATGCTGGCGGTATATCTACAAAATAGCTATTTACTATGGACGGCGCTAACCGCCTACATGGCGGTACTGATGCTATTTTTGGTGTACAAATTGGTGAAAACGCCCCTGGCAGAACCCACGGCGATATCATCGTAATTATCGATAACGGTAGGGACGTTCCATGGAACGTCCCTACCGAATTTCTGGCTGGGAACCGCCCCTACCGAATTTTTGGGGCGTCTCAATAGTCTCAATATCTATTAGGCAAGGGGACCCGACCTATGACATGGCAAAATCCTTGGTTGGTTGCCATCGTACTCAACACAATTTTGGTAGGGCTAGCCTTTGCCAGCCCCAAAAAGCTGCTGACCCCCATGGGCTATCTCCACGCCTGGGCATTGGGTGTAATTATTTGGGGCTGCCTGGGCTGGCAGGCTTACGCGGTCACTCTGGTGTATTTTGCAGCGGGCTCGGCGGTAACCAAGGTGGGCTTTGCAGAAAAAGCAGCCGCCGGTATTGCCGAGGAGCGGGGCGGCATACGCGGACCGGGAAATGTGTGGGGGTCGGCCTTAGCCGCTGCCAT
>CALBPH010000405.1 GCA_937899365.1 uncultured Leptolyngbya sp. | reverse complement strand
AATCGATCAAGTAGTTGATGATGGCCAGTCTGCCACTGCTGTCTTGTATCCCATTATCCTGCCAGATCGGCTAGAAGTCATTCTGAAACTCCCCAATCAACCCCTGCAACATTATGCAACGCCTCTGGCCCAAACCGATCTAGAAGCCGTTATTAATGATTTACGTCGACAAGTCGTGCGTTCCTTCGGTCTTAGAAGAACCCAATCCCTGGCGCAACAAATTTATGACAGTTTGTTGAAACCGGCGGAGTCTGCCTTAGCTGAAGCCAAGGTTGATACCCTCATTTTTATTTTGGATGGGGCATTACGCAACATTCCGATGGCAACACTCTATGACGGCCAACAATATTTAGTCCAAAAGTATAGCCTGGCCCTGGCACCAGGCCTCAAGCTGGTAGACCCAAAGCCACTGGCTGAACAAAGACTAGCTGCCATTACAGCTGGTTTAAGTGAATCTCGCCATGGCTTTATTCCCTTACCTTTTGTAAATGTTGAAGTTGAGCAAATTCAATCAACCTTAGATAGTCGTGTCTTGTTAAATGAAACCTTTACAGAAAGTGCATTAACAGATGCCATCAACCAAACTCCTTTTCCGGTGGTGCATCTTGCCACCCATGGTCAGTTTAGTTCTAACCCAGAAGAAACATTTATCCTGGCCTGGGATAACCCAATTCAAATTAGCGCCCTAAATCGTCTGTTGCGAAACAGTGAGCAAAGTCGCCAGGATGCCATTGAACTGTTGGTGTTAAGTGCCTGTGAGACAGCGACTGGCGATAAACAAGCAGCACTAGGGCTAGCTGGTGTTGCTGTACGTGCAGGTGCTCGCAGTACCCTGGCCTCACTCTGGAATATAGATGATGAAACCAGTGCAGTCCTGATGCAACAGTTTTATCGAGTACTGACAAGTAATCTTCATACTAAAGCCAGCGCACTACGGCAGGCTCAGCTAGCTTTACTAAAAAATCCTCGATACCAGCATCCTCGATATTGGGCGCCCTACGTGCTGGTGGGTAACTGGCTGTGAATATATCGTTCTTCAATGTACAGGCTGTACCAGTAAACATAAACCTTCACGCCCAATAACTTGTTAATATTTCTTAGCTTGTTGCTTTGGGTAGCTGCCTTATATGTAAATAGTCCACGATGTGAAACCTCAGAGAGTGAGCCCTCGCTGAGGTTTGTAAATAGAGGTGCTCCAGATTCACGTCCAACAGAAAAGGAGGTAAGCATCACGCTTATCTCCCGATGAGTGAGTAAACTTTTTTGGGGAAATTTTTAATGGAATGATGGGTTGTGGCGAATTAGGTCCATAAACTCCTGACGCGTGCGGGCATCGTCAGCAAATACCCCTTGCATCGAACTGGTGACAGTCCAAGCCCCTGGCTTTTGCACACCGCGCATTACCACACATGTGTGGGATGCTTCAACAACAACTGCCACACCCTGGGGCTGTAACAGTCCTTGCAGAGCACTACCAATTTGCTGAGTCAACCGTTCTTGCGACTGTAGCCGTCGCGCATACATTTCACAAATGCGGGCGATTTTTGATAGGCCAATCACCTTGCCGTTGGGGATATAGGCAACATGGACTCGGCCTAAAATCGGTAAGATATGGTGCTCACAAGCGCTAAACAAATCAATATCGCGCACCAGCACCATTTCATTGGTGTCTTCATGGAAAACAGCTCCGTTGAGCAGGTCATCTAGAGACTGATGATACCCAGAGGTTAGAAACTTTAAGGATTTGACCACGCGCTTGGGTGTATCGCGTAACCCTTCACGGTCGGGATCTTCCCCCAAGCCTAGAAGCAGTGTGCGGACCGCTTGCTGCATATCTTCATCCGAAACAGGAGCTTTAGCTTCGGTGCTAACTAACTGCGGACATTCCGCAGGTTAGTCAGCAAATCAAATAATATTTCTGGCAGGGAGCCCCCAGAAACTTGAGTATCTTCAGTCGTTCAGGGGAGAGGTTAGAGACCTGAGGATGGTCATCGAGCCAGACCAGATGAACCGCCTGAAACCGCTGAAAGATCCACCGTAAGGAGGGTGTTTGTGTCGGTTGCTTACGTTGGTCAAGGAGTGTTTCATTGGCCTGGTCTAAGGCTTGTCTCACCTGTCGTTGAGCTAGAGTGTACACCATCAGGGACAATCCCATAATGATGGCCAAGGCGGCAATGCGTTCAGGCGTTTTGAGAAAGATACTGGAGGTAAAAAACAAGGGATCCTTGAGAATACCAAAGCCTTGTTCAGAGACCGATTGCCCTTTGTAATCGGCGAGAATCATCTCGTCAGTGAAGGTCTCATCCTCGATGGCATTGGTGGCCAAAATGAAGCGTCCTGCCTTCCGCTTTGCCTGATGAATAGCGGCGTCATCAGCGACGATTTGAGCGGTGATTCGATAGGTGACTCGGGTGGGTGTCGCTCCTGTTTTTGGACGTCCTGATTGGTCATAGTAGGGCTGTTCGACCACCGCTAACTGACTCAATCGGTGATAGGGCCATCGGCTGGCTAAGGTCTCGGCCTGACGGCGAGCATCCGCGTCACAATTAAACTCAATGGCCTGTTGACGACGGAGTTGTTTCGTGGCGCTGACGAGGTGTTTTGCGACCTGTTTATCTACCTGTTGGCAATCCGTTTCGACTCGGGTCTGATTCTCGACCACGACCCACGCTTGGGGCACGCCGCCATAGGTTGTGCACACACGGGCCAGGCGATAGCCGTCACGTTCACTGGCCACAAAGGCCTCCGGGGAGATCTCGGTGACCACCGATTGGGCCGCGCCTAGCGTTAACGGGACACGGGTAATCCAACGCAGTGACCCTAAGGTGGCTAAGTTATCGGCACTGTATAAGGCACTGTCTGCCACCAAGATTCCTTCGACACTCCAGTGCTCGGCAAAGGTCTTTAATCGGTCTGCAAACACCGCTTTATCCGATTGATTGCCACTGGCCACCTCAAACGCCAAGGGGACACCCCCATCGTTCGTACAAATGGTCTCCACGACAAACTGTTTTAAGTCAGGCCGATGGTCTTTCGAATAGCCATGGGTGATTTCGATACAACCGGGTTCCTCGTTGTCGGTTTCATACACCCCATGGACACTCAGACTACTGCTATCGAGATGATAACGACGGCTATCTAAGCCAAAGGCTTGATAGGCGGCCATCGAGACGACACTGAATAATTGGCTCGGACCATACGCCCAAACTTTATCGAGCAAACGACCCAAGTAATCGTCATTGAGGTGGGAGGGCTTAATCCCTTTGCCAACCAGATGCTCCGTTGCTTTGCCAACAAAAAATTCTTCATACAGATACAAGGGCGAACTCACAAACCCTAATCCATTCAGAATCATCGCTTTGATGCCTTGTCCCGGACTCACCTTTTGCTGCACATGAGTTCCTAAACACCCATTCACAAGCGCTTCGAGTCCAATTTGGTCTACAATCCCGGCAATGATGCCTAAGTGATCTATATCCTCGACACGCATCTTCTCTAAGCGGCTCTGCAAAAACGTTACCGCTTAAATTACCTGATTTTCCAACCTAACCTGCGGAATGTGCGACGCTGTATTCCAGCGTAAAGAAAACTCCCTGACGGCCTGACTTCATGGCTTCAACCGTAAGTTCAAGACTTAACTGTGTTTTGCCGTGACCCGGGCGGGCGCCCAGTAGCACCAGATCTCCAGGGGTGAAATGTGCGAATAGCGTTCTTGCGGTTGAAGCGGTAGACATCTTGGCTGCCAGTAGACTCCAGCGTGGGAAACCTTCTTTAGCAGCAATGCGATCGAGTGCTTCGTGTAGCGGTATATCTTCTGTTCGCGACAGAATTCTGGCCTGATGCTTGAGGCGATAGATAGGTGCAGACAGTTTCATTGAAAACCTCCTGGTGCGATCGCAAATCACAATCCCTCCTCATGTGCGTTGATCGTACAGTTGGTTTTACAAGAACTATGCCCTGCATGAATAGATACTTTCCCAAATGGAGGGGGGAGGCATGGGCAATGCCAGAGCCCTAATTATAAATCCAGAACTCAATCTTTATAAATTAGGAACAATTCTCAATAAACTAAAAACCACGGTAGCATAAACGGCAGCTGAAGCGATCGCCATTCTGCCATGCGAATCAACGTTTCCTACAATCAATACTCCGCACTACTGGACGAATTTCGTCAAAAATGCTGGATTACGACTTGTCGGGAGGGCAAAGCCCTACAGACCGATTGGCATTCTCCATTTATCTCTGGCTACAATCGTTTTTTTAACCTGCGTCCCGATCTCAAGATTTATGACTGGAATCAGACCTTTTTAGAACGGCTAGAACTGTTTGAACCGGGTTTAGAAAGCCATCCTGCCATCTTGATCTTTTTGCTCAAGGGCCATTTGCAAGCCACCCATCGCGACACTACTTATCATTGTGAAACCCAGGTAAAAGCAGGCCATAACCTGCTGATGCTCAATGGGCTGGGCAAACAAGGGACCTGGATTTGTCCCTATGGTTTGGCAAGCAAAACGGTGGAGGTGATTGTAGCGCCTCAAACGCTGGCGACCTATTTAGACCATGAGTCCATGGCGGCTCTGGGCACGCTACGACAGCGACTAAGTGCAAATCTGGACCTGCCTTATTTTCATGTGGGGGCGATTACGCCGGAAATGCAGATGGTGCTGCATCAGTATCTGCACTGCCCCTACGAAGGGGTAATGCAAACGCTCTATTTAGAAAGTAAAGCAGTTGAACTGATCGTGTTAAAGCTGGCGCAGATCGAACAAATGGCGCAAGAAGCGGATGCTAGATATATCAAGCGTCAGCTCAATTCTCAAGACAGAGAGCGAGTTTACCAAGCCCGTGAGATTTTGGTAAGCGATATGGCCGACCCGCCATCGCTGCAGCAGCTGGCTGACCGTGTGGGGATTGGTGACTATAAGCTGAAGCAGGATTTTCGGATAGCGTTTGGGACAACGGTGTTTGGATATTTGCGATCGCATCGCCTAGAACAAGCCCGCCAGCTTTTGATAGACCGCACCATGAACGTTTCCGAAGTTGCCCAGCTAGTCGGCTACAGTAGCCTGAGCAAATTCACAGCCGCCTTCAAAAGGCAGTTTGGCGTATTGCCCAGTGCCATCAGCAAACGCTGACATCAAGTGTAAAACGCCGTCTTGGACTAAAAAAACGCCCGCTAGGTCATAGAAGTTTCAGCATAGGCTCAGTATTATCCCTGATAGGTCAATGAGAAGGATTCTTAATAATGGTGAGTAGTCGCTGCGTCTTGTCCCAGTCCTCCACCACCAAGCAACATTACCCTTCTCTGACCTGGTGTGAGTTCTGTAAGCCTAATGCAAAAATATTTGATCGGTCGAGGATTATGGAGAGCAGGGATCATTGTACTCCTGGCAATTCAGCCCAGTTGGGCACAGGATGGCCCAGAAGTGAGTGAGCCCGCTGAATCAGAAGAAAGCGACACGCTACGAATTGTTGTTACCGCTGAACGCACACCTGAAGACGTCCAGGATGTTCCTGTCAGCATCACTACGTTTACAGAACAACAGATCGAAGATGCCGACATTGACTCGTTGGACAGCATCGCCGATAGAACGCCCAACTTTACCTTTTTTCCCAGCGGTGCCAACCGCACATCACCCTTCTATACCGTGCGTGGGGTTTCCAACTTTAATGCCTTTACCCGTGATGGCGTGGGCTTTTTTATTGATGATGTCCCCTACGATTTTGCCGGTTTTATCGATCAAGATTTGGTGGATTTAGAGCGAATTGAGGTGCTGCGGGGGCCACAAAATACCCTTTATGGTAGGAGCTCCGCAGGCGGGGTCATTAACGTCATCACTCGTAGACCGACAAATGAGTATGAATTCAAAGCTGCTGCCAGCTACGGTAGCTTTGAAGACTTAGAAACCCAGCTCAGCGTCAGCGGTCCGATTGTAGAAGATGAACTGTTATTCCGACTGTCGGGCAGCTACGGTACCCAAGATGGCTATGTGGACAATACGTTTCTCGATGACGACATTGATGGAGGTACCTCCATCACGGGACGAGGTCAGCTGCTATGGACTCCCTCAGATGAATGGGAAGTATTACTCAATGCCTCAGTGAGCGACTATCGCGAAGGGGCAGACCCACTAGTGTTGGTCAGACCCGGCGATCCCTTTGAGTCCGCATTGGACTTTAACGGATTTAACGATGTCGTCTCCAATGCCCAGTCACTGCGAGTGGCTTACGATACTCCGACTATTCGTGTCACCTCCATTACGGCCCATCGTTTTTCTAATCAGCAAGGAGCCCTTGACCAGGACGGTACTATTGCCGATTTCCTGATTAACGCCCCTGATTTCTCATCGCGAGTATTTACTCAAGAACTGCGAGTACAGTCTCCAGAAGACAGTGACCGTCTACAGTGGATTGCAGGCGGCTATTTTGAAACCTCCACGTTTAAGAATAATCGTGACTTTATTTTTGGAACAGTAGCTCCTATCACTCAGCAAGGGACATTGCGCTCTGATGGAGAGATTGATAGTCGCAGTCTGGCCGCATTTGGTCAAGCTAGCTATGAAGTTGTTGATGACCTCACCCTGACAGCCGGTCTGCGATACGAAAATACAAACGTCTCCACAGATTTTACCCAGACCT
Organism: uncultured Leptolyngbya sp.; assembly: GCA_937899365.1. Taxonomy (GTDB): domain Bacteria; phylum Cyanobacteriota; class Cyanobacteriia; order Phormidesmidales; family Phormidesmidaceae; genus Leptothoe. The sequence continues at coordinate 368 of CALBPH010000405.1, read as the reverse complement.
TTATTTCTCCTGACGAGACTCTGGTGCTGCCGTTACAGCAGTTTAGCGACGTTGAAATCGATGGCTCAGAGCTGCTACCTCGGTTTGTTGTTGACTATCGTGTTACCCCAAATCTATTGGCCTATGGCAGCGTTACCCGAGGATACCGCCCCCCCGGTGGCAACTTTGAACCAGATAATGAGACTGTTGCTGTGTTTGCCGCTGAGAAATCCTGGAACTACGAGCTTGGTCTCAAATCTTCCTGGCTAGACGATCGGCTGACCTTGAACTTGGCTGGTTTTTACAATGACACATCAAACTTTCAGTCTCCCAGTGTGCAAAACGGCATTGTGACCATCACCACCGCCGACATTCGCACGATTGGGGCC
>CALBPH010000404.1 GCA_937899365.1 uncultured Leptolyngbya sp. | reverse complement strand
GTAGATTAAGACTCGTGCCCGCGTTGTCAGGCCGTACCACACACCGTCAGGATGGCGCAGGCTGACCGGCACCTTTTCCTCTAGCACCGGAGACGATACGGGTTGAAAAATGCCCGCTTGCTCTGCCCGCCACAGCCGCCCCGCATCAACGGTGACAAACACATCCGCTGGGCTGGCTTCCCCTTCGGTTTTGATCCGTTCAATCAGCTCGTCGGATTTACCCTCGACCACATTCACCTTGATGCCTGTCTGCTCGGTGAAGCTCTCAAACAGGTCGTTGTCTACATCGTAGTGCCGGGCTGAGTAAACATTGACGATGGCATCGGGGGCGGTGGCCTCTTGCGACTGGTTGTTGCAGCTTGCGATCGCAAACGAAATCAAACCAGCACAAACTAAAGCAGATTTGTAAGACATAGCCAACATTAATGCGAAAATTTCCCAAATAATATTCTAGAAGGAAATCGGTGTTCTTAAAAACTAAGACCTGCTGCATTTTTTTCAGGCTTGGGTTACCAATTTTCTAACCGTGATGTTGAGAATTTCATCATCTAAACCCTGTTGTCACGGAGCTTCGGACAAGTTAGCCGATTTGCCCCTGTTTTTGACCGAGGCTTTTGGATATTATTCGCAATAGTGGAAAACTATTGCAAGTGGCCAGAGATTTCGCTATCATTCGCATTAAGAACTAGTTAATGACATTTTACGGAGGAACGGCCATGGCTTCCTATACCCCTACAGCAATGAAGGCCGAACTCCACGAACGGGGATGGCGCATGACGCCTCAGCGAGAAACCATTCTCAATACGTTTCAGAACATTGATAAGGGTCAGCATCTTAGCGCTGCAGAGCTGTGCGAGCTGCTAAAAGAAGAAGGCGAACCCATCAGTCTTTCGACCATCTACCGCAACCTCAAGCTCATGTCCCGCATGGGGATTTTACGAGAGCTAGAGTTAGCCGAAGGTCAAAAGCGCTACGAAATTAACCAGCCCTCGCCCCACCATCACCACCATTTAATTTGTGTGCGGTGCAACAAGACCATTGAGTTCAAAAACGATTCAGTACTCAAAGCCGGAGCCAAGATGGCTGACAAGTCAGGCTATCACTTGCTCGACTGTCAGCTACTAATCCACGCCGTCTGCCCAGCCTGCCAGCGCTCGATCATGCCCGTTTAAGCATGGCGACGACGATTTAGTAACAAGTCAATGACGGCGCTGGCGTCAGAAGGCGGCGGGCCTATTCACCCACCACGTTGTCTTCGTAGTCCTCGTAGGGGCCACCTACACTGATGGGTGTTCCTATGACCTGGGCATCAGCAATATCGATGTTCTCCAGGGAGGCGTCGCTAACATCGGTAAAGTGAAGTACTGAGCTGGACAGATCGGCACCATCTAAGATAGCCGATTGGAAAACAGCATTAGTCAAAAAGGCACCGCTAAGATCGGCCCCCGTAAGATCGGCACTGGTTAGGTCAGCCCCTTCAAGATTGCTGTCAGAAAGATTAGCACCCTGCAAATTTGCTCCGCGCAGGTCCGCGCCAATCAGGTGGGATGTGCTCAAATCAGCTCCTGACAAATCACAGTCAGGACAGGCCCCTGTGACTTCTAGACGCTGCACATCTGCTTCGGACGCACCCTGAACTGGGGACAAAACAAAAACAGGTAATGCCAGAGCAAGTAAGACGCTGCGTAACAACATAATAAGCAATCTCCTAAATAGGTCAACAGTTCAGCCTTCGGAGAACAATAGGGTTGTAGAAAGCACCACAGTTGAAGCGTTCGAGTTTCCCAATAGCTCAGATATTTGTGTTGACCCTTTTAATTTTTAATGTGTGTATCTTGTTACGATCTTGACACAGCTTTTCGGTAATTGCCTAGGGTCTTAACAACCCATAATTATTCGGTTTTCTGTACATTTTCGTGGGGGTACGCCGTCGCACTAGTGATTACGACCAAGGGCAGGTGATGGGTAATCGTCGGTGGATAACGGGGTTGGCCCTCAACTCTCTGATTAAATTAACAGCCTGTGATCCCGGATTGTTCTAACACCGCCGCCGCCTGAAAAATAATGTTTTCATGATACGGACGGGCAATTAACTGTACGCCCATTGGTAGCTCCCCTGGCAGCTGCACCGGCACCGACAGCACCGGTAGACCAATAAACGATAGCGGCTGGGTATACACCCCAAGGTGAGGGCGTATCAGCACCGATTCCCCCTCAAGCTCCATGGTGGTCTGCTCCTTTAGGGGAGCGCTACAGGGTGTGGTCGGTGCTAACACTAGATCCACGGTGTTAAATATTTGACGCACCTGATCTCGATACCAGCGACGAAAACGCTGGGCTTGAAGATACCAGCTGCTGGGGATCAGGGCACCCGCCACAAACCGGTCGCGGGTGGCGGGATCAAAGTCTTGTAAGCGAGTTTGCAAGCGAGATAAATGGAGCTGACTGCCCTCGCTTGCCGTAATAACGTAGGCCGCTGCGCGGGCACGGGCGGTTTCAGGCAACGTCACGGTGCTGGTTGCATTTAGGGCTTTAGCAACCCTTTCCAGAGCCTTGGCCGCCGTGGGCGTCATGCCTCGGGCAAAATGCTCTCCTGCGATGGCGATGCGTAACCCCGTGATATCCCCAGACAAATTGGGGCTTGCTGGAGCCCGGTCTGTGCAGATGGGATCGCGGGAATCAGGTCCCTGCAGGCTGGCAAACGCCAGGGCAAGATCGGGGACTGAGCGAGCAAAGGGACCCACATGATCCAGGCTGCTAGAAAACAAATAAACACCGGCCCGAGAGAGACGGCCATAGGTGGGTTTGAGCCCATAAACCCCGCAGAGTGAGGCCGGCACTCGAATGGACCCATTTGTATCAGAGCCAAGAGTGAGCGGCACTAACCCGGCTGCCACTGCCGCCGCCGAGCCGCCGGAGGACCCCCCTGAAATTCTCGTTGGGTCGTGGGGGTTGGGGGTGGTCCCATAGTGATGGTTGACCGTAACAAAGCCATAGGCATACTCATCCATGTTGAGTGCGCCCACCAAAACAGCTCCAGCTGCCTTCAGCTTGGTCACTGCAGTGGCATCTAGCGTGGCTGCAGAATTATCTCGATTTATCTTGGAACCCGCCAGGGTAACGGTGCCAGCAATATCGAAGAGATTTTTGACAGCAAAAGGAACCCCGGCCAGAGGGCCTACCGATTTACCCTGGGCCAGCTTCTGATCGATGACCGCTGCCGCCGCTAGGGCCGAGTCGGTCAGCACGTGGGTAAAACAGTTGAGTTGTTTATCTTGTCGGGTAATGCGGTCTAACGCAGTCCGTACCACTGCCTGAGCCGTTATTTCCCCACCGTTGACCCGTTGGGCAATGTCGCTAGCTAACATCACGGTTTAAACCTGGGGGCGACTTCTAAATCATCGGGCAGTGGAAACTCGAGTACCTGTTGCGCAATAGTATGGACTTGCTCAAAGTTCTCCACCACATCAGCCATTTGCTCTGGCGGTATGGGCAGGTCTAGAAGCTGAGTGGTCTGGCGGACATACGCCTCAATCTGAGCTGGCTGCAGTGGTTTGTTTCTCTTTGGCATCTTTAGAAATAGAGTCTTAAGATAGCTTGAAGTTTTAAAGACTTAATTTGAAGACTATCCAACAGTCTCTTAATAATTTAAATGAGTGCCGGTTGCAGCTGTTACAGCCTGCCCTAGGCCCTGGTTCTATAAACCTTGGGTATCCAATACTGTCATCTCATCCAACAGTTCCTTCATAAACTTTTCGGGATCTTTCAAATTCATTTCCGACAGGGCTACCATTTCATCCACGCTGTAGCGATCGTCGCTGTCGACCACTTCTGAAATCCAAGTAGTAACTTTTTCAGGATGTTGCAACAGTTCTTCCGCAAATTCCAAGGGGCTCTTACCTGAATTTTCAGCATCTACTTTAGATGCCAAACATAGGCCTAGTAACTTGCCCAGTGTGGTTTCGGGCGTAGTACATAAGAGAAACGCCATGGTTTGAGTCAAAAGCTGTTGCTTCTGCATTGAAAAATCTCCCAGATTGACTGTTTATAGGTGGTTTTGAGTCGTCTATGGTCGTTGCGCATAGAATATAGCATGATGCTTAGAATTTAATCTGTGTGCTGCGATTGGGATCTATAGATACGAACGATGCGAACTGATGGGGTAGATGCGATGTTCTGCTGGAGCGGCTTCGCCAACATAAATCCCATGCTCCTAAGCAAACACCACCGTCCGATTGCCGTATACCAAAACCCGGTGTTGCAAATGCAGCCGCACCGCTCGGGCCAGCACCATCCGCTCCAGATCCTTGCCCTTACGAATCAAATCACTCACCTGATCGCGATGGCTTACCCGCACCACATCTTGCTCAATAATCGGCCCCGCATCAAAATCTGACGTCACGTAGTGCCCCGTTGCCCCAATAATTTTTACCCCACGCTCATAGGCTCGGTGGTAGGGATTGGCCCCGACAAAGGCCGGTAAAAACGAGTGATGAATATTAATGATTTGAGGAAACTGACTCAAAAAGTCAGGACTTAGAATTTGCATATACTTAGCCAACACCACCACATCAATGGTGTGTTCCTTTAACAGAGCTAGCTGTTTTGCTTCTTGCTCAGGCTTAGTGGCTTTAGTCATCGGAATGTGATGAAACGCAATATTAAATTGTTCTGCAATCGGCCTCAGCGTTTCATGGTTGCTCATAATCAGCGGAATCTCTGCCGCTAGCTCACCCGCCTGGTGCCGCCATAGTAAGTCCAGTAGACAGTGGTTTTGCTTACTCACCCAAATCGCCATGCGGGACACCACATCCGAACAGTGCAGCTGCCACGTGGCTCCTAGGGGCTTAGCAATAGAATCAAAGGCCGGTCCAATTAGCTCTCGCTTTAAATTAAACCCTTCTAACTGCCATTCAATCCGGGACAAAAACAGCTCTGATGGCTCATCTCGATGCTGGTCAGCGTGGACAACGTTGCCCCCATTGGCATAGATAAAGTTTGCAATTTTAGCTACCAGTCCCTGCTGATCAGGACAAGAAATCAAAAGTGTTGCAGTAGGTGCGGCCACAATCAGATAGTCCTACATAACCTTGGTCACGTCCAGAACGGCCGGTTTGACCCAGAGAAATCTACAGATTTCGGTTTAGACATGGTTTATGACCCCCACATTATCCCATAACAATTTTTACGATATTGGTTGTTTTCATTAAAAAAACAAGCCAGGAAATATCCCTAGCTTGTTGTTCAAGTGTATTGACTCAACGGATTATGAATACCGTAGTCTCAGGACTCAAACGCTTACATGCGTTGCTCGAGGAACCCAGTTAGGCGACCCAGAGTATCGTTGAGCTTTTCATCGGTGGTAGGACCTGCATCTACCTCTTCAGTCCGCTTCATACGCTCAAATGTGCGGATGATCATGAACAAGATGAAGGCGATCACAACAAAGTTGATCACGGTCGATAGGAAAAGACCGTACTTGATGCCATTGGCAGATAGCGCTGCAATATCATCAACGCCAGCTGCCTTGAGTGCAGGGTTAAGCAACAGAGGAGTAATAATATCCTCAATGAAAGAAGTGATGACGGCCCCAAAAGCACCACCAATAACAACGGCTACGGCTAAGTCAACAACATTGCCACGCAGCAAGAACTCACGAAAGTCATTCATGAATCCACCTGCGGAATTCACCGCGTTGGAACGAGCCTGTCTACTAACCATATCTGAAGATTTCCTTAAGTCAGAAGTGTCCTGTGTTTGCACACATCACTTTGAACCGGCAATGGGAATGTTAACCCCGCCTAAATGCCAGACTGACAAGCTTATGCTCACCAATCAGTATTTTTTAGCCTACAAAGTGAATTCACAGAATATATCAGTGTTTACTTTGAAAATCTAGTGACGTAGGTTACAAGGTTTCTAAATGTTGCGCAGTGTATCGACAGACAGCGGGAATCAGGAAAAATCCTTAAAGTCAGAGGTGTTTTTGGCGGTTGTATAGTTTTGTTGGCTAGTGGGATAGATCAGGCTGTAAGCTTGGCGGGGAGTCAATTTTATCTACAGGTCTAAGTCGGCCTATTGTTCTAAAGTCGAGACAACTGCAGAGTTGTTGTAGGCAGGGGTTGTGATGGGGGCTGAGTTAGCATTTTCTGCCATGAAAAGAGTGATTCCTAGACTGCCTAGGGTACCCATGCATCCTAGGAACAAATAAAAGTAGCTGTTTTGAAAAAGACCTTTTAGAGACATGGTTGCGTTCCTGTTAAATTTAACTTAAGAGCTAATGCTGGGCCACACCCACAGGTCACCCGACGTTAGATATTTGATCTGCCACGGGGGCAGACTCTAGCCGAGTGGGCCAAAGCCAGTTACACAGGGGGACGAGGTAGAGATACACGGCAAAAGGAATAAATCCCGGACCAACCATGAGCAATGTGGCTGGGACGAGTCCGGCTATATTCCAAGGAATCATCGGTGCTAAAACAACGGCGGTATTTTCAAGGTCGATGGCAACTTGCCGATGACCATAGTCCTGCTGGCGATAGTAGGGGGACACCAGCTGATGGGTGAGCAAAATAGTGATGGTTTGGGTGCAGCCAAAGGCGGCTGAGACCAGGCTAATTAGCGTGGTTCCGAATAATGTGCGTGGCTGTTGCGCCCCATGCAGCCAACGTCCTACTCGCTCCAGGCTCCGGGTACCGGTCAACAGCCCTGACAGGGTGGTGGACAACAGGACGACGGTGCAAACGCTAAACATGGGCCATAGACCACCGCCTAGCAAGATCGACCTCAGCTGCGGATTATTGTCTAGCCGAAAGCCCCATAGGGTAAAGCGTAGGACCTCTATAAAAGAGTAAGACTGGAGGTTTACCGCTAGGATGGCTGCCACAATCCAGCCCAGAATAATTGTGAGTTTTACATTGCCCCGTACCGCTGCTAGCACCAATACAAGTAAGGCGGGTAGCAGGGTAATACCGCTGAGGTTAAACGCATCGGC
>CALBPH010000403.1 GCA_937899365.1 uncultured Leptolyngbya sp. | reverse complement strand
ACCGTCGCCGCCGCTGTGGGAGTGGGTACCGCGGCTGCGGCCACTCGCCCTGCGTACACCGCAGAAGAGGTGTCTAATCTGTCTCCAGATGGCCAGCTAGGCGAAGAATCGGGCTCTAGCGTAGCGTTTGATGAGCCGTCGGTTCAATCTCGCCGACGGTCGTCATCGCCTAAGTGGGGGCGTCTGGCGCTAGTGCTGCTGCTGGGGCTGCTGGGGCTGGGGCTGCTAGGGTTTATTGTCGCTCAGCTACTGGGCTGGTTTGGCGGGCTGTTTGGTGGACCTAAGCTCAAGGACGATCCTGTCGATATTGATGTGGCTCGTCCCGCCATTGAGCTACCTGCTGAAGATGGTCAACTAGCAGATAGTGGCGATGTGCAGGCGATTGCTGAGGATGCCATTCACTCTTGGTATGCCGCTAAGAGCGAAGCCATGGGCCCGAGTTGGGACGTGACCGCCCTCGAAGCTGTCCTATTGGAACCCGCCCTTTCTGAGTGGACCAGTCGCGTCCAAGCAAATCAGAGGGATGGTGTCCACGTAGAGTACGAGCAATCTGTCCAGAATCTATCCGCCGAAGAGATTGATGACACTCAAATCAGAGAGACGGCCGATGTGGAAGAGACGGCCAATGCTTATCAATTTGGTGTGTTGAGTGAGGGGGCTTCATTCCAAGATCAGCTGACGGTTGAATACAACCTCAAAAAGCAGGATGAGCGTTGGATGATTGAGTCCTTTGCTGTTAAATAGCCGTTAAGTAGCAGAAGCCGGTCAGCGTAGCTCATCCTGCATGCTCGAGCGACAGACAGGATGATGTCTCGGGATTGATCGCTGGCCTTTGCCTGGATAGACGATTAAATAATTCCCTAAGTACTTCATTGGCGTCGGTTGCTGATTGGGAGGAGCGGGAGAGCAAGATGTCCCGTCATACCTGTCGAAAGTCAGCATCTTCGGCTGAAACGCTAATACCTTCGCAGTGGCATATCTGGGCAATCATCAGCTTGGGTCGTAAGCTAAATCTGCCCTCTGGAGATACCTGTCGAAAAAATTGCTGCACAAGTCTAATGACTAAGACCGCTGATTCAATGGAAATACCGACTAATTCCATCAGTAGCTGCTGTTGCGCCAACATAGTGGGCTCCGGTAAATGCATGGTGACCATCCGGTCTAGCAGCGCGCTTTGGGTGCCGTAGGTGCCGCAGTACTCCTCCGAATTAGAGGTGAAAATCACTCGAAACTCGGGATGGATCGGCACGGCCCCATTTCCCTGTGGTAGGGTGAGCCCCTGCTCACCTAGGGTAGACAGCAGCATCGTATTACTCTCGGGCCGTGAACGATTAAATTCGTCATAGATTACGGTCCACCCTTCACGACAGGCTACCTTAAGCCAAGAATCCTGTTGGTTAAAGTCGCTATGAACCGTTAAGTTGTGGCCGCCTAGCATCAGCATCATTGGTTGCTGTCGGCAGGCGGCTAAATGCCTTGCCAAGGTGGTTTTGCCAATGCCTGTTGGGCCTTCCAAATGGACGGAATAGCCGGCTCTTAAATAGCGTAGCGCCCGCTGCATGACCTGCTCAAGTGCAGCGGTCTTTACAAACTGCTGAGGACGCACTTGAATTACCGTGGACACAGAGATACCGATCCTTTGTAGGTGAAGTATGGGCTATAACGTGAACACGCCCATGTATTATTTGCCTTAGCTTTCCCTGGTGGTGTATACCACTCCCTATTGTCGCCCTCCAGACTTATTCATGACTTAGTGGGTGCTTTCCGTATCGTTCAGATTTATTGTGATTTTCCTAAGTCCAAGACTAAAGACGATGGCACCGATTTGGGTGTCGGTGGGTGCCAGTCCAACTCGATCGATCAACCCGTTTAACTGATGGATTCTGCCTATATTGAGCGCCTGTTACAGGCATTGAAAGATCCAGATGAAGCCGTTCGAAATCAAGCAACAGGAGAATTCTGGCACATGTGGTTTCACCAAAAGGGTGTTCAAGGTGCCAAGCGTTTAATTGAGAGTCAAACCCTAGTTGAAGCTGAGCAGGGTGAGGATGCTAAAGCGATTCTTGATGAGCTGATTGTCAGTCTGCCAGACTTTGCTGAAGCTTGGAATCGGCGGGCTGTTCTTTACTATATGCAAGGTAACTATTCAGCTGCTGTTAAGGATTGCGAAAAAACCCTTGAACTTGTTCCTTATCACTTTGGGGCCCTTCATGGTTTAGGTTTATGCCATGCTTCCATTGGTAATTATCTAGATGCGATTCACTGCTTTCGTCGCACTCTGGATATTCAACCGTTTTCCTTGATTAATCAGCGTTTGGTGCTGGAGTGTATTGCCAAATTAAATTAGGCAGCGGTAGGGCTGTTTGGCATAAGAAAAGCGGGGAGGGGTTGCGATCGCAAATGTTTTGTCGTCCAGACTGCCAGTAAGCATCTACATTTTGTGGGACCCTAGCGAAATACAATAGGAAAGCAAGCCTGATCCACGTTTAGAGCCATAGGCTTTGAATGGGGTCTAAACCATAAATCCATCCGTTGTTCGACGTATGCAAACCCTGACGCCTCCCTCTTCCAACACCAGTGCCAACGAACTCATCGACACTACAATTGTTCGTCGTAAAACTCGTCCAGTACCCGTCGGTGACGTCATCATTGGGGGTGGAGCCCCGGTTGTCGTACAGTCGATGATCAATGAAGATACGCTGGACACTGAGGGCTCAGTGGCAGCTATTCGACGTTTGCATGAACTTGGCTGTGAAATTGTACGGGTTACGGTACCTAGCATGGCCCATGCTAAGGCCCTAGCAACTATCAGAGAAAAACTTACGGCGACCTACCAGGCAGTGCCCCTAGTGGCAGACGTGCACCACAACGGCATGAAAATCGCCCTGGAAGTGGCTAAGCATGTAGATAAGGTGCGGATCAATCCTGGTCTCTATGTGTTTGAAAAGCCCAGCGACAGCCGCACGGAGTATACCCAAACCGAGTTTGATGCCATTGGTGAGAAAATTAGGGAAACCCTAGAGCCTCTAGTCGTATCCCTCCGCGATCAAAACAAAGCTATGCGCATTGGTGTGAACCATGGCTCTTTGGCGGAGCGCATGCTGTTTACCTATGGCGATACCCCTGAGGGCATGGTGGAATCGGCCCTAGAGTTTATCCGTATTTGTGAATCCCTGAACTTTCACAACCTGGTCATTTCCTTAAAGGCATCCCGGGTGCCGGTGATGCTAGCGGCCTATCGCCTGATGGCTCAGCGGATGGACGAACTGGGGATGAGCTACCCACTGCATTTGGGCGTGACCGAGGCAGGCGATGGCGAATATGGTCGGATAAAATCCACCGCAGGGATTGGTACGTTGCTGGCAGAGGGCATTGGTGACACCATCCGGGTCTCCCTAACCGAAGCACCCGAAAAGGAAATTCCAGTGTGTTACAGCATTTTGCAAGCCCTGGGGCTCCGCAAAACCATGGTGGAGTATGTCGCCTGTCCTTCCTGTGGTCGGACGCTGTTTAATCTAGAAGAGGTTCTGCACAAGGTACGGGAAGCCACAAACCACCTCACAGGCCTAGATATTGCCGTTATGGGCTGTATCGTTAATGGGCCAGGGGAAATGGCAGATGCTGACTATGGTTATGTGGGTAAAACGCCAGGATATATTTCCCTCTACAGAGGCCGTGAGGAAATTAAGCGGGTACCTGAAGATGAGGGTGTAGTGGAATTAATTAATTTGATTAAGGGCGATGGCCGCTGGGTGGACCCAGAAAGCTAAGTTTTTTAAACAAGACCCATCGATTTTGTATCCCCATCTAGAACTATCTTTTTTCTTAAGAATGTGATGGTTCTAGGTGGGGATTTCAGGATTACCCAAGAAAGCGTTCATGGTTAACTCATACCAATTTGTTAACTTAGTCGAGTAAGCCATCCGTTCGTTAAATCTTGATTCACATCTGCTAACCTCAAAGTTTGATGATTATTGGCCAAATTTATCGGCCAACTTTCCTGAGGAGTTGCTAAGCTGCATTGAATGACTAAGCATCTGTACGGTGCCTGCGTCAGTTGAACAAAGCTTATATATTGAAAGGGTGTGAGCTAGCTATTTATACTGTCTGGTTAAGTACGTATCGTCCTAGTCTTTTTCTGGATTTCTTTTTATGGCAACCAAGAAGCATGGCCTGATTTTGGGTGCGGCAGCTTTGGCAAGTATGGCCGTTGTCGTTGCAGGAACAAGCATTCACTGGTCTCAGAGTCAGGCATTCTTTAGAGAGAGCCCGAAAGAAGTCATTGATGAAGTGTGGCAGCTGATCGATCATGAGTATGTCGATGAGACATTTAATGATCAAGACTGGCAAGCTATCCGTACTGACTATCTCAATCGCGACTACACCGACAGCGGTGCTGCCTATGAAGCGATTCGAGAAATGCTGGATTCCCTTGATGATCCCTATACCCGCTTCATGGATCCTCAGGAGTTTCGCAATATGCAAATCGATACCTCTGGTGAACTGACCGGGGTGGGTATCCAAATTTCCCAGGAGGAAGAAACCGAAGAGATCGTTGTGGTTTCTCCCATTGAAGATACACCGGCATTTGAAGCAGGTATTCGCTCTGGGGATGTGATTGTCGGCATTGATGGCCAGACAACCGAGGGAATGGATCTAAGCGATGCGGTTAATTTGATTCGAGGGCCAGTAAATTCTGACGTCACCCTAACCGTTATCCGTGAAGGTGAGGAGCTTGATTTTGATCTGGTGCGGGCTCGAATTGAGATTCATCCCGTACGCTTTGCCTATCACCCTGAACAAGAGGGCGGTGTCGGCTACATTCGTCTGACCCAGTTTAGTGCCAATGCGGCGTCTGAAATGCGTGAGGCCATTCAGGAGCTCGAACTACGCGATGTGACGGGCTACGTGCTTGATTTGCGCTCTAATCCTGGTGGCTTGCTTTACTCGAGTATTGATATTTCCCGCATGTGGCTCAGTGATGGCACCATCGTTTCGACGGTGAATCGGGAAGGTGTCTTGGATGAAAATGTCGCTAGTGACCGGGCTTTGAGTGATAAGCCTTTGGTTGTATTGGTGGATGGTGGTTCTGCCAGTGCCAGTGAAATTCTGTCTGGAGCCCTGCAGGACAATAATCGCGCGGTGCTGGTGGGCACCACGACCTTTGGTAAAGGACTGGTGCAGTCGGTGCGAGGTTTGGGGGATGGTTCCGGGATTGCGGTTACCATTGCCAAATATCTAACCCCAAGCGGTCGCGATATTAATACCCTGGGTATTGAGCCCGACTTTACGGTAGAGCTTACGGACGAGGAACGGGAATACCTCAGTGAAGATCGAGATCGCATCGGCACATTGGAAGATCCCCAGTATTCCAAGGCGATAGAAGTTCTCAATGATGTACTCCGAGGTCAGCGTGAGGCTGCGAGCGTCGGGGGCGTTGCGGTTAACTAGTCAGTAGTAGGGCACAGCAGGCACACTACGCACAGTAAAGGCAAAGGCCTGCTGCACTATTACCGGGGCAGGCACTTACCGGCTCGAATTAACCCGACGCGTTTAGCAATGGCCTCGCTGTGACTGGCAAACGGCCCCCACTGGTTAGGGGTATCTGTTGTGGACGTCAGCTCACCTTGGCTAACAATGTCACAGTGACCGTCGGGCTGTTGGACCACATGCCAGGAGTCGTTTTCCTGTGGAGCGTCAGTAGTTTTGCCGGTTTCCGTAGCCATAGGGTCTGATGGGATTACGCCATTAAGTTACGCCATTAAATAGATTAGCCCAGACCACCAGGTCAGTAATACGGCTAGCCAAAACAACCCTAGGGAAACTAAGGGATAACTTTGGGCTAGGGGAGATATGAGGGTTGAGAAAGCACAAATCTGCACCACCGTTTTCACCTTGCCCCATATATTGGCCCCCAGCACCTTCGG
>CALBPH010000402.1 GCA_937899365.1 uncultured Leptolyngbya sp. | reverse complement strand
GATTTGTAATGGTTAAACAGCCAGCAAAGGCTTACTGGCAAAAGGCCAAACGTTTACACAAGATCTTCTGATTAAAGCACAGATGGCCGCCCACGGTCGCAAAGCAGCGCGAGTACAAAGTTCTGTAAATGAGTGTTTATTTTGGTTTACGAAAGTGGCATTGGTTCCGTTCCTTGGGCAAGCACCTGGCAGGCGGTGTCGCTGCCTTAGCGTTGCTATCCCTTCCGGCCTATGGTCAGCGGCTGGATCCTGTGCTGCTAGATGCGTTTCTTACTAATCCCCTAGAAGCAGACCCCAGGGACCCGCTCCTGCCTACGACAGTGGTAGAGCGTCCCCTCAGTCCCTTGGAGCTGTATAACCTGGAGCTAGAGCTATTTCGGTTAGATGAACAGGCGCGGGCATTACTGCTGGCTGAGCAACCTGATGAGGCCTTTCCCCTGTGGATGCGGGAAGTTCAGCTGCGTCGGATATTTGGCCTAGAGGCAGAGTTAGAAGCCCTGGACCGCATTGGGCAGCAGGCTTGGAACGCCCAGCGTTCGCAAGAAATTCGGCTGCTGGCGGTCAGGCTGCAGCGCATCTGGGAAGCTGAAAAGGCTACTGCCTCCCTGGAGCGAGTGGAAACCATTGCCACCATTGCCCAAACGCTACGCATTCGAGATACATCTACTGAAATTTATCAGCAGCTGATCCAAATGACGACCGGTGATGAGGTGGCTCAGCAGGGGTGGGTCGTGGTGCTGGCTAGCCATCATTTACAGTGGTTTGAGTTTGATAATGCAGCGCCGCTGTACACCCAGCTTGTGGCTAGGGCCAAAGCTCAGGGCAATACGCTGGAGCACACCCAGTATTTAATCGATCTGATTTACAGCTACCAAGAAGCTAAAAAGTACGCTCAAGCGCTGCCCGTGCAAACTGAGCTACTCAAGCTTTATCGTTCCACTGGTCAGAGCGATCGAGAGCCCCCCCTCGAAATTAATATGGCTCGAAATTTTCGAGCCCTCGAGGCGTATCCCCAGGCGCTTGAATATTACAACCTGGCCTATGTCACCGCCCAACGGCTTGAGCTGTATGGTCATGTCAGTACGGTGCTCAAAGATCTGGGCGATCTCTATGCCGAGCAAGGGCTGACGAATGAAGCCCTGCCCATGTATAACCTGCTGGAGCGGGCTGAGCAGCCGGCCTATAACCAGCACGGCATCTTAGAAGCCTACGACCGGTTGGGGCAGCTGTATTTAAGTATTGATGACACGGATAATGCTCTGGTTGCCTTTCGTGCTGGGGTGGCGTTTGCAGAATCACTACAGTATCGAGAACCTTATTTCCGTGGCGAGGTGGCGAAACTTAGCCTAGATAATCCGCCCGCATCAGCGGATGAGCCTGAGGAGACGCCTAATCTGGGGGAAACTCTTCGGGACGGTCTCCGGGATAATCCCCCCTTTGATATTGACCCGATTGAAATTGATCCTAATGATGTGGAGCCGGCAGATCCGATAGAGCCCACAGAACCCGCTCAGCCTGAGGCTAGACCCGAGATCGAGGTGATCAGTGATGAAACCATTGATGTTACCCCTGAAGCCCAGGAGACAACCGAGCCCTAGGCCAGCTACATCAACAGCTTGAGGCCAATGACCCCCAATAACACCAGCACGATGCGACGGAAAGCGTCGGCATTGATGTATTTGGAAAGCCATATGCCCAGACCCAGTCCGGCGATGAAAAAGGGAGACGCATAGCCGACCTGGGTCATGAGGGCACTGTCAAAGTGCCCTTGCCAACAGTGGGTTGCGATCGCAACCGATGACATCACACAAAAGGCACCAGGCAGGTTGCTTTTAAATTGTTCAGGGCTCCACTGATTGCAATTGGCATAGATCACAATCGGCGGCCCGCCCGTATTAAATGCACCAGTCAGTACACCGGAAGCAGCACCAAAGGCATAGGCCCACGGCCGTCCTGTAAGCTCAGGCAGTGTTAGCTGTAGCCACGAGTAGGCCACATAGCCCAACACCAATACCCCTAACCCCTGCAATGCCAGATGCTCTGGCACATTCTGAAGGCCCATTACGCCATCCGTTTTTGTGACCTGGGCGGCGGCAGACAGATCCACCACACGAGACCACTCAAAACTATCTCGGTGGTACCACCACAGGGCGATATTGCCGATCAGACCGACGGCGATCACAAAGGGGACAGCGAGCTGCAGATCCATAAACAGCGGCAGCATTGATACCGACACCAGGGCAAACCCAAACCCAGTCAGGCCCTGCACCAAAGACGCTAAACCTACAATCAGCCCAATCCAGAGACCATCAGCCGTGATGGCGTCGAGGATATCCATAGGCACTCGCCATGATTACGTACTTATAAATATATTAACGACTATTAAGCAAAGTAACTCAGTGTAACTCAATGTAAATGGTTGTATATCCAACTAGTGACTATCATGAATTTGGCGTTCACCCTTAATCCGCCTGTGATGTCACCCTATGGCACCCCCAAAGAAATTGCCCGTCAAATGACCAATGACTGCATCGCTCGACGGCTACGGCAGATCAACCGCATGGTCACCCGGCTTTATGACGATGCCCTGCGCCCCCTCGGCTTTACCACTAACCAGCTAAATATTTTAGCGACCGTTGTCAGCCGTGGTCCCATTCCCCCTGGTCAGCTCGGTCAGATGCTAGGCATGGAAAAATCTACCGTTAGCCGCACCATAGATCGCATGTACAACCACGGATGGATTGACATTGGTCCCGGTAAAGACAAACGGAGCCAGTCCCTGAAGGCGACGCCCCAGGGTCGGCAGCTATTACTGACAGCGGCTCCCGTTTGGCATGAACTACAAACCAAGGTGCTAGACGCAACAGCTGATAATGCTGGTCTACTAGCTGCCTTTGGTATTGGTGCCCATGAAGATGAGGCTACTACAGACGACGATTTCTACAGTGGCGAATTTGCAACAGATTTTTATACGTAGGCGTCAGCGTAGGTGTATAAAACTTATCTACTCACCCGCCAAGGCCAGCGCTTTTTGCTGCATCGTTTTAAAAATGTTGTAGAACCCATTTGCCCGGGAAGGGGTAAGGCTGACATCTAGCTGGGTGTCTTTAATAAAATTAGGGTCTAGCTGCACAATCTCTTGGGGGGGTAGACCCTTGAGACCTTCAATTAAAAGAGCCACCAAACCCTTGGTAATCTGTGCATCTGAGTCGCCCTGAAAGCTGACATTGCCTGCTTCATCAGCACTAGCAATCACATAAACCTGGGAGACACAGCCTTTGACCTTATTTTCTGGTGTTTTCGAGTCCTCGGGAAATCCTTCTAACCGTTTGGCGTACCACAGCAGTTGCTCGTAGCGACGCCGTGGATCTTGAATCCGTTGGAAACGTTTGACAATTTTGTCGAGAGCCGGAGGCCGAGCGGAATTAACGGACATCTGAAAATGCAATCTCTTGGGCATTGTTAATGTCTTTAGTGTAAACCGCCTCAGTCTCCATCAAGGCACTCTAATGAGAAAGCAGGTCAGTCTGTTATTCTCCGTTCGCTTCTTTATTTACCAAAAAGCGATTGGCGACTGTTTCGGGCTGCAGGGCCGATAAAATGACATGATCTGAGTCAGTCACGATGACGGCACGCGTGCGTCTCCCGTAAGTGGCATCCACGAGCTGCCCCGTATCACGGGCGTCACCAATGAGTCGTTTAATCGGAGCAGATTCGGGACTGACAATAGCGACGACTCGATTGGCAGATACGATGTTACCAAAGCCAATATTGATAAGTTTGATTTCCATAGGTTCGATAGCAAGATTCAAAAAAGCACAGAGACCAAAAAATGACAACCGCTACTACATGTAGCGATGTGCCCTTACAAGTGCGCAAATGACTAAATTTCTAGTACCGAAATGTTAACGAAAAAAACAGGACTTAAACATGAGAAAAATAAGGCTTAATCATTGAGAATGAAGAATTTTGTCATGTTTAGCTCATTGCTAGATTGCCCGGTCTTGTAAGTGGCTCAACAAAAAGACAGCTCAATTATTCAAAATCCGACAAAATTACTGATAACAGAGGATAAAAAGTGCAGCCGGTTGATATCACAACCCTTAAAGCCGTATGTAACGAGCTAACTACTCAATGGTTGCCTGCTCGATGTGAGCAAGTTGTGCAACAAGATCGTAACACTGTCTGTCTTGGGCTGCGTACATTTAATCGTCGGGGCTGGCTGATAATTTCCTGGCATCCTCAAGCAGCCCGCATTCATATCGGGGCCGCCCCCCCCAAGCGACCCGACACATTTACCTTTAGTCAGCAGCTGAAGCATCAATTTAATGGTCTAGCCCTGACTAAAATTGAGTTTCTGGCTCCTTGGGAACGGGCGATAGACCTACAATTTGCCCGCCGTCCCGATGAAGCGGCTGAGTGGCACCTTTACGTAGAGATTATGGGGAAATACAGCAATGTTTTGTTGACTAATGCCCAACAAAGCATTGTTACGGCTGCCCATCAGGTGAATGAACAACAATCGAGTGTGCGGACTATTCGCACTGGGGGGCAATATAAACCCCCACCGGCCATGCTTGGCACGTTCCCTCGACTCGATGAGACCTTTGTCGACTGGCAAGAACGGATTAGCCTGGTGCCCGGTAAACTCTACAAAATGATGCTCAAAAGCTACGGTGGTCTGAGCACGGCCCTCGCTCGTCAGCTGAGTGTGGCTGCTGGCCTCAATCCCAATCAGAGTACCGATAGCTTGACTCTCGCCCAATGGCAGCAGCTACATATTCAGTGGCAGCGTTGGCTTCAGTGTTTAGAGCACAACGACTTTCAACCTGCCTACACCGACAAGGGATATACGGTCCTGGGCTGGACGGCGACATCATTGATGACGGGGTCTATCCAGGAGCTACTAGACAGCTACTACACCTCACAGCTGAATCAGCAAATCTTTGCCCAGCTGCACAATCAGCTCACTCAAAAAACAAAAAAACTGACGGGCAAGCTGAGACAAAAAGCGGCTAATTTCCACCAACGTCTAGACGATTCTGATCAGGCCGATCAATACCGCGTCAAGGCCGATTTGCTAATGGCCTATCTCCATCAGTGGAAGCCTGGCATGTCTAAAATTCAGCTACAAGATTTTGAATCGGGAGAGCCCGTTGTCTTGCCTTTAAATCCTGAAAAAAATGCGGTGCAAAATGCCCAGGGGTTTTATAAACGGCATCAAAAACTCAAACGAACTCGGGATGCTGTGATGCCGTTATTAACTGAAGTTGAAGCGGAACTGCACTATTTAGAACAGGTGGAAGCCGCTCTTACCCAAACAGATCAGTACACCAACGCTGATGACCTTGTGGCCCTAGAAGAAATTCGAGATGAACTGGTGCAGCAGGAGTATCTGGATGATCCCTACCAGCGTCAGGGTCGCTCACGGGCTAATAATCTGCCCAACTTCCACAAGTTCCACACTCCCCAAGGTGTTGAGATTTGGGTCGGTCGCAACAATAATCAAAATGAAGCCCTCTCCTTTAAAGCTGCCAATGATTATGACTTGTGGTTTCATACCCAGGAAATTCCTGGTAGTCATGTTTTATTGCGGTTAGAACCAGGGGCCCAGGCGAGTGATGATGACTTGGCCTGGGCGGCGAATATTGAGGCGTGGTTTAGTCGGGGCAGTCAGTAAGAGCAGGAGACCGTGGTCTATACCCAACCAAAGCACGTTTATAAGCCCAAAGGAGCCCGGCCTGGGATGGTAATTTACAAGCATGAGCAAGTGCTTTGGGGCCAGCCGCAAAAGGCTAAAAGCTACTTAGAACAACAGGGGGAATCATAATGCAGTCTGTTCCCTTGGCCCAACGTCTTCACCCCCTCAGTGTGGCGCCAATGATGGATCGTACCGATCGTCATTTTCGCTACTTTATGCGGCAAATCACGCGGAAAACGCTGCTGTATACCGAGATGATCACGTCCCAGGCGATTCTCCATGGCGATCGCAACAAGCTGCTGGGATTTGATCCTGAGGAAAAACCCCTATCGCTACAGATAGGGGGCGATAATCCCCAGCTGTTGGCTCAGTGCGCCAAAACTGCCCAAGATATGGGCTACGACGAAGTGAACTTAAATGTGGGCTGCCCCAGTAATCGGGTGCAAAGTGGCAATTTTGGAGCTTGTCTAATGGCTCAGCCAGAACTGGTGGCTGACTGTGTGGCTGCGATGCAGGCGGCTGTGGAGATCCCGGTGACGGTGAAACATCGGATTGGGATTGATAGTTGCGATCGCTACGAAGACATGGTGAATTTTGTCACCACCGTCGCCAGCGCTGGCTGTCGTCGCTTTACCGTCCATGCTAGAAAAGCATGGCTGCAGGGACTGAGCCCAAAAGATAATCGCACTATCCCTCCCCTACGCTATGACGATGTCTATCGTCTCAAACAGGACTGCCCCCAGTTGTGGATTGAAATTAACGGTGGCATCAAAACCCTCGATCATACCCGTATTCATTTGCAACAGGTGGATGCTGTCATGATCGGTCGGGCTGCCTATGACACGCCCTACATGTTTGCCCTGGCCGATCGCGACATCTATGCTACCGATGAGTTGCTTACTCGACATCAGGTGGTGACCGCTATGCTGCCCTACATTGCCCGCTGGACTGCAAATGGCTTAAAGCTGCATTCCATTACCCGCCACATGCTCCAGCTCTTTCATGGTCAGCCCGGTAGTCGTGCTTGGAAACGACACTTAACCGACAATAGCTGTCGTCCTGGCGCCGGAATTGACGTGGTCAAAGCAGCGTTAGCTCAAGTACCAGAACCGATGAGCAAAAATACCTATAGCACCGCGTCTTTGTCAATGTAAAACGGCCTGACATTGTGAAAAACAAATACGTTGCCCACAAATATTTCCGCTCTTAATGAAGCTTAAGAAAATGTTACATATCGTTATGTTTTGAGACAAAATGGGGATCAATCATTTGGTTCACCCTTTAAATGTCACGCATAAAGATTACGGTCCACGGCCTGGTGCAAGGCGTGGGCTTTCGTTATCACACCCGCAAAAAAGCGCAAGAACTCAACCTGACGGGCTACGTCATCAATAAGCCCGACCATACGGTAGAAATTGTGGCTGATGGGCCAGATGAGCAATTATTGAAATTAGTAGCATGGGCCAAGGTAGGCCCTGAGCGTGCCAGCGTTAGGCATCTCGAAGTTGAAGACTGTTTGCCTATCAATCGCTTTGATGAATTTGTGATTGAGTATTAGCCGTTGCTGATTTAGAGGATGAACCGATTGGTTAGCCGTGCTATTTGACCGTATCTTGCAGATAAAATCATCCCGAGGATCAGCAACGCCAGTATTAAGTAGCTACAGGAGCGTAAATAAGAGGGCCAGGGCAACTGCGGCCATGAACGTCAAAATAAATATATCGCGACCCAGATAGCGACGTGACTGTCTGCGCTGAACGGCTCGATTTTGGGGGATGGGTATGGATGCGACGGCATGATTGGGATAGCTAAGGGCATATCCGCTATGGCTGCTCTGGGTGGGTAATGAAGCTGGGATGACTCCATTGCTGCGATAGCCATTAGTCTGTGGCTCTAACTTAGGCTCATCCAGTGCAATGAACATAGAGTCCTGGATGACTAAGCTAATTTCGTAGCTCTGCCAGCCATGCTCGCGTAAAATTTCTGTGGCAGCATCTGGGCCGTGGTTGAGAAAGTCAATCTCGGAGTGATTGGTTTCAGTATGGCCACTGCTTAGCCAGTCAGACGGTGGGCCAAAGTCCTGCCTTAATCTATCTAGATCCCTGGATTGCTCTTGAATAGTTTCAAATTGCTGACGGGTGATTTCGGCATTTCTCAAGACCGCATTAATTTGCTCGCATGACCAGCCATCTCTACACAACGTACGAGCAGCTCTTATATCTATAGCTTGCTCCAACAAGGCATCGTGCTGAACGTTTTTCATATATCCCTAGATTGATCTGGTACATAGCTAGACAAATATCTTTGCCTATGCTTATAGCCCCATGGCAACTCTGTCTGACTGCTATGAATTAGTCAAGAGTATGTTTTCGATACTCATTGACACTAAATATGAATTCTGCAATTTAAACCGTAATTTTAAAGAGGTTATATCTATTACTACGAATAAACCATCTGAAAAAAGTGCGGTAGCTTCACGGATGCAACCTCTAGAAAACTTCACAGCGTATGAAGAATCCGTAAAATCCTCAGTAAAATAACTATCCACCCATAGGGCAGGAGTGTTTAGCCTTTGCTGGCTAGGTGATTGGGGTGCACTGTCGTCATCGGGAACTTTTGTGATCATCATAGGGATCAGGACGATGCTCCCATCGGAGATGGTCCATTTTGGCAAAGCTTCAATTTCCCAACTGGAATCATGGCGTGCTTGCTTAGCGATGCCTTATTATTGACGGCCTGTTATGGAAATAAAGTGTTTCTGACGACAGCCTGTGCCCATAGCCAAAGTTGTCATGGTTGCTGAAGGGATTAATAGATTGTTGTTGTGGCTGTTAAAGGTCAGCGGTATGGGTCGTGCAAAGGAGATAAAAGTAAATAAAGGTGAGTAATTTACCTTTATGGGTGCTCTTTAGACAATAGTGGTGCAAAGGGCGCTGGATTTTAGGGAGCATTATGTCTGGACCAGGATTGGTATTAGCGATTGGCCTAGCATTGATTCATGCGTTTGTTGCCAAACTCAACATTTTTTCGTTTATTCCTGAATTTCGGTGGATGTCCTTTGCGGGGGGTGTTTCGATTGGCTATGTTTTTCTGGAGATTTTCCCGGAGTTAAGCCATGCGCAAGAGGCAATCGAGCATTCTGAGATCTTAGCTGTTGCCTATGTGGAAAATCATGTTTACTTGTTATCGCTGCTGGGTCTTTTAGTCTTTTATGGATTAGATATTTTAGCGCTTAAATCCCGCCAACATAACCGGATAAAGAACAATCAAGACAGTACTCAGCACACTGTTTTCTGGATACACATTGTTGCGTTTGCTGTGCTTAATGCCATCGTGGGGTATCTGCTGCAAGAGTTGACTAACCATACATTGCTGAGATGTCTGTTGTTTTTTGCGGCCATCGCACTCCACTTTTTTATTATCGATCATGGTTTACGGGAACATCACCGTGCCCCCTACGATAAATCTGGCCGCTGGCGAGTGACGGCGGCGAGTATGGTCGGTGCGATCGCAGGGCGCGCACTCCATCTTAATGAAGTGGCTATTCTGGCCGTTTGGTCTTTTTTGGCTGGCAGCATCATTCTTAATATTTTGAAACGAGAACTGCCTGATGAAAAACAAAGTTGTTTCCTATCTTTTATGGGGGGTGCAGCTCTTTATACGGGGCTACTGATGCTTGCTTAGGGTTTTCTCATAAAGGCGTGCCATACTCTCTATGCTTAAAATTTTTAGGAGAATCACCATTCCTACGATAATAATTCAGGCATATCGGTCAGTGATATCGGTATGAAAGACATTCGATGGGGCAATTACTAAGACCCTCGCCTATCAGGGACCCGCCCAGGAGGAGATCATGGCTGCCCCTGAGTTGGCTTAATCTCGGGTCTACAGGCCCCTAACTGTTCTCTAAACCTATTTAATCTGATGACAGAACAACTGACTAAAATTACCCAGCACCAGTGTGAGAATGCGCCGGCGCAATATAGCGATCTTAAGGCGCTGTTTCTAAACTGCACCCTCAACCGGACGCCGGTACTTTCCCATACCCGAGGCGTGATTAATATTGCCAAAGAGATTTTTGAGGCGAATGGTGTGGAAACTAAAGTGATCCGCCCGGTTGATTATGAGATCCCGGCTGGACTGGGGTTGGATATGTCTGAAACCCCTGAGTGGGATAAGGATGACTGGCCCCAGCTGCAAAAACAGATCGATGAGACGGATATTTTGGTGCTGTGCACCTCGGTGTGGCTCGGTGAGAAAAGCTCTGTTTGTAACCGAGTTTTAGAGCGGATGTACGGGTATACCCATCTACTCAATGCAAAAGGCCAATATCGCGACTACGGCAAGGTGGGGGCTACCTTAATCACTGGTAATGAGGACGGGGTGAAGCACTGTGCGATGATTATTTTGTTTTCCCTGTCCCATATAGGCTATACCATTCCGCCCCAGGCAGATGCGGGATGGCTGGGGGAGGTGGGTCCTGGGCCATCCTATCTAGATCCGGGGTCGGGTGGCCCTGGGAATGATTTTACAAATCGGAATACTACATTTTTGGCTTGGAACTGTCTGCATTTAGCGCGGATGCTCAAGGATAATGGTGGGATTCCAGGCCATGGAAATCAGCCGGATGCTTGGGATGCTGGGTGTAAAAGCGACTTTAAAAATCCGGAGCATAAGGTGTAGGTTTGGTTGCACCCATCCCAGCTCTTTGTTTCTCAGCCCATTGCCCCTCAACCCAACCACTCCGATTTATTTGCCTCTATGCTGTCTTAGCTCCTAGACGTTTAGTGATGATGGACAGTCATCGATGGGTCTCTTAAGCTTGAATAGTCAGACATCATTGGCATTGGCCATTTAGGTATCGGAAACTATGACAGAGGTTAGGTCTCCGGGGCAGGCTGGAGAAAACTTGCTGCCGGCTGCGGAGTCTCGGGGGTCCGCAGCCCGCTCGTTGACGCAGCGTGCGATCGCAATCTGGCTGATCGGGTTTGCTGCCTTAGCGAGTGCTGCTGGCTGGGGCTATATGCGCTACCGCGGCACCCAAGAAGAGGCGATTTCGGTGCCGCTATATACGGTGGAGCGCTCGGCTGTGGAGCTGACGGTAACGGCAAGCGGCACCCTGGCCCTGGGTGGGCAGCAGACGCTGGAGTCACCCCAGAATGAGGCTACGGTGGAGCAGGTGCTGGAGGAGGTGCGGAGCCCCGTGGAAGCGGGTCAGCCGCTGGTGGTACTGCGCGATCGCAGCAAAGAGCAGGAGGTGAGATCGCAGCAGGTCGAAATTCAAAAAGCCCAGCTAGACCTAAGTCGTAATCAAGAAAAAGTCACTGAGGTCCAGCAGCGAGTCGCGGCAGCTGTGGAGCAGTACCAAGAATCTCAGCAGCTTCTAGCTCAAGGGTTCTTATCCGAAGACGAGGTGCGTGACGATCAAGATGCCCTCGATCGGGTACGGTCTGAGCTTAAGGATGCGCAGCTGACGGTGACTAAAACCGAGTTAGATCTAAAAACGGCCGCAGAAACCCTGGCGTTCCTAGAGCAGCAACTGAGCGATCGCATCATTGTCGCACCCATTGATGGCGTGGTGCTAGAAGTGAAGACGGCGGCTGGCGAAGCCATTACCACCGATACCGATCTGTTGACTTTGGGGGACCCTGGTCAAGAAATCGTCAATTTGCAGCTCTCAACGCTAGATGCAGCCAAAATCAGCATTAATCAGCCTGCGAGGGTGCGGGCCATTGGCCCAGATGCCCAAGATTACCTCGGACGTGTGGTTTCCCTATCTCCCCAGGCCCTAGCCCCCAATGGTGGTGGCAATGTCCAGGAGGGGCAAGCCAGGGTCAACGCTACCGTCAAATTAGACAGCGCTAGTCAAACCCTGATTCCCGGCAGTTTTGTGAGTGTTGAAATTATCACTGAACAGCAGCAGAACGTGTTGGTTGTGCCCCCAGAAGCCGTGCAGCGTGACGGCAGTGAGACCTTTGTATGGGTGCGCGATCAGCGTGGTAAAGCTGACCAGCAGCCGGTTGAGTTGGGGTTACAGGGGCTAGACTTGTTTGCAGTCACAGAGGGACTGAGTCAGGGGGATGAAATTGCCCTGGTGCCACCCACGGTAACGATTACCCCCGGGATGCCGCTGGCCGCTGAACTCCCTGTCCCCGATGCCACTGATGCCGAATAATAACCATGGGATTGCCGCTACCTGACCTTCTATTTATGACCTGGCGTTCGCTGACTAATCAGTGGCTACGCTCTGGTCTGACTGCGTTTGGGGTGTTTATGGGGGTGGGTGCCGTCAGCGCTACTTTAAATATCCAAACCATTACTCGCGAACAGATTGAAATTAAGCTAGCTGCGCGCGATCAGCCATTTGTCAGTCCATGGGTTTATTCCAGACAGGGACCCACCCCGGAGCTAGATGAAACGGTTCAAAAATCTCTCAGAGATTCAGTGTCTGAAATTCGTTCTATTAGCTCTATCGGTAACGTTTACAGCATTGATAAGGTGCAGTACGAAGATCAAGAAGCCGAAATTCGTGCCCGCAGCGTCTCTCTTAATTATTTAGACACCACCGGTCGGCAGGTGTTGCAGGGCCGTTTTTTTGACCAGGCTGATGTCGAACAATATCGCCCTGTCGCCCTGATCGATGAGAAACTGGCAGAGAGTTTATTTCAGGAACAATCATTCTTAAACAAGACCATATATGCCAATGGCAATCGCTTTGTGATTATTGGTGTCATGGAAGCCAAGTCTAACTCTGAGTGGGGGGACAGCGGCGAGCTTTGGATAACCCA
This sequence comes from uncultured Leptolyngbya sp., assembly GCA_937899365.1. Classification (GTDB taxonomy): domain Bacteria; phylum Cyanobacteriota; class Cyanobacteriia; order Phormidesmidales; family Phormidesmidaceae; genus Leptothoe. The sequence continues at coordinate 11,383 of CALBPH010000402.1, read as the reverse complement.
AACCTTTGCCCAAGTCTTAGCCGGAGAATATCAGTGGGACTCATTGCAGATTAGCGCCCATTCCCTAACCCAAATCAATGACCTGAGCACTGCGGTTGAAGCTTTCTTACTCCAGAATTTTCCCCAGGCAGAAGTCTATATTTGGAGTAATGCTGACGATTTACTAGAAGACTTAGAGGTGCAGCAAATTGCATCTGCGGCCCTGACGGCTGTGGGTCTTATTGCCCTTGTCATTGGCGGAGTGGGTATTGCTAACATTACCATTGCGGCCGTTCTAGAGCGTACCAAAGAGATTGGTATTCGCCGTGCCATTGGCGCCTCTAAGCTGGAAGTGATGAGCCAGTTTATCTTAGAAGCCGTCATTTTAAGCCTGTTGGGGGGAGCGGCGGCTGTTGCCACTGTCCATGGTCTGACCCGAGTTGCGACAACGGTTGTTATAGAAGCTCCCTATCGGTTCTCTTCCCGTAATGCGGCCCTATCCATGGGGGCAGCCGTGGCCGTTGGGGTGGGAGCTAGCTTTGTTCCTGCTTTGCGGGCCACCCAAATCGATATTGTCAAAGCCCTGCGGAGTGATTAATGCGATTACAAAACCCGCTACTTATACTGCTGCTAAATACCCTAGTCATCGTAAGGCCAGCCGTAGCCCAACCGGGGTTACCCGAGCTAGAGCCTTTGCCGCCCATAGAGCCCATACCGGACGCTGGCCCCATCCCCAATCCGTTACCCGAGTTGCCAACTTCTGATAACCCCTCTTCCCAAGTGGTGGCTTTGACCGAAGCCGATGTGGTTACTCTGCTGCTGCAAAACAATCTTGAACTCAGAAACGCGACCTTAGAGAGAATTGCTCAGCAACAGGAACTGCGGGAAGCAGAAAGCAGATTTCTCCCCGATTTTATTCCGACAATCAGCGTTGGTATCAATAGCAGGGAAAATGAGCCGACTGAAACCACCCGCGATGCCCGGCTGCGGGCAGAATTGCTGACACCCTTGGGTACTGACATTGAGTTGAGTGTAGATGTAGACGATCGGGAGCTGGATCTCAGTGTGACCCAACCACTGCTGCGGGGTGCGGGTAGAGCCGTTAATACATCGCAGGTTGAAATTGCTCGGCTGCAAGAAGAAAATAATCAGCTTGATCTACGACAACGGCTCATTACAGATATTACGAATGGTGTGCTCACCTATCACGCCTTAATTCGTACCCAGGCTAGTTTACAGATTCAACAGCTGTCGTTAGAAACCCAGCAGCAACAGCGGCGCTCCGTCGCTGCCCTGGTAGAAGCGGGGCGACGGGCGCAGTTTGAGCTCGTGGAAATTGATGCTAACTTAGCAGCGACAGAAACCAGCGTGTTAGAAGCTGAGAATGATTTGGAACAGGCGAAGTCAGATCTTATCGATCTGTTAGATATTGAAGATTCGTTAGAAATTACGATTCCTGACGAGACCCTGGCCACCTTAAACAGCATTGCTCGAGAGTTTGTCATGCCTTCCCTCGAGCAGCTGGTGGCGGTTGCCTATACCAATCGACCCGATTATCAGCAGCTGCAGTTCAACGTACAAATTGCGGAGCTAGACGAGCGGGTTGCCATTGATAATCGGCGTTGGAACTTGGATTTGCGAGCCAATGCCAGCACGGGTGATTTGTCAGAAGCGTCAACGGAGCTGGTGCTGACCCACCTATTGGACGATGAATCCAGTGAGACGGCATTTCAACGTAATCAGGTAACCCAGCGGCAGCTCAAAAATGATTTAGAGCGTCTAAATTCTGACATTCGTCTGGATGTGGCCGATCAGCTGAGGAATGTTGAATCAGCTCGTAACCGTATTGAGTCCACACGTCTGGCTCGTGAGCTGGCGGAGAAGCGCCTAGAGAATGCCATGGCTAGAGCGCGCTTAGGCCGGAGTCGGGATATCTTTGAGGCCTTGGAGCTACAGAATGACGTGGTAGCTGCTCAAAATAATGAGGTGAATGCAGCGATTGATGTGGCGGATGCGATCGCATCCCTAAACCAGTCTTTAGGCACCACCCTCACCGTCTGGGCTGAACAAGTCGAAGCGAGTCAGCTCCTTATCACACCGGCTCTTTCAGAACCTTAGCTGTTTTGAGAAATGCGCATCCCAGTATAATCAGATCACCCAAGCAAAAAGTCCGCCCAGTCAGAGATCTCTGACCAGACGGACCTTAATAATTTAAGTGCTGCGGCTAATGATCTAGCAAAACACAGTTTAGAAAATGTAGCGTAGCCCTAAAACTGCTACAGCACTAAAAGTCATCAGTGCTGCCAAAAGTAGATCTTGGTTGCGCTGCTGGTCTTCCGCGGGCATGTTTGCACAATATACAACCGCTTTGACTTCGTCTTGATGATGATTATGCATTTTATGATCCTTTCTTAAATAGCTAGCAGGCCCAGCAAAAGTGAGTACCCACTCAAGGAAACCAAAGAGACAGACACTAGGTAAACCCAACATTACTGAACTCGAACCGTAACCAGTCAAAGTTCAATCTCAACAGTTCGGTATTTATGCCTAATCCTTTGCATTAGTATTACATATATATTTGTAAACCTGATCGAGATCACTGGACTTTTTTAAGTCATGGTTTACTGAAATGTATGGATGCCAAAAGCTATCGCTAACTATTAAGACAAGGTTATAAGTTTATTTTACCGCTGCTGATTTAGAGATTGCGCCCCTTCGTCATGGAGGATAGAGCGTTTGCACCAAAATCGAGTCCAGGTAACGACGGTCATTAGGGGCGTTATATGCGATGCCCCTAATGACCGTCACGGTACGGGAATGCAAACGCCTAAGAGGGGCAATTGTGTGATGTTGCTGCTCCCCGGTATGAATTTATCTGGTCAACGTCGGCACATCTCACAGATCGCGGTTCACACCCTCAATCAGCAGCGGCATGATTTTGTCAGCGAGAAGAGCTTTAGAGCTCATTTTTCTAGAAAGGTAGGATGATCTGACGGGCAATGAACCGCTCTAAGGCTTTTTGCTAGACTTTCTCCGAATGATGATGATGTCACCATCTTGATACTTACTATTGTCAGACTCTTTTTCTGTGGTTGTTTTAGTTGTTGTTTTACTCGTGCCAGCGAGTCGTGAGATTAACAGCAACAGCAAGAAAGGCAATGAAACAAAAAGAACGGGTGACATGGCTTTATCTCCTAATAATTAGAGTCAAGAGGACATCAAACTCTGAATACAAAGACAGTCAAGTCCTTGGCTAGTGGATATCAGTTGCTCCACTTAAATGGATATGAAACATTTACTACCCAATATGATTAATATCTAAAACACTCAGTGCATTAAGTATTTAAGAGTTTCAATAGGTAGCATTTAGATGCTCAATTCGTTTCAATACTTAGGATGCAACCCTGAGAAATCATGCTTTATCCTGTAGTATCTAAATCCATTGTATAGTTTGACACCTGGTGGTGGTATACCCCATAGGGGTACCTTTGTGCACATGCTTACTGCTGTCTAAAAGGTTGTACTACACTCGTCCGGATACCGAAAACACGAGATAGCCCTGCAAGCCATAAGATATAACGCTAACCTGATAGGCCAATGGTTTAACGCATTAGAACACTGGCTATTGGGAGTGCTCTTCGGCTGTATTTGTAGACTACAAAAGACCGTTGACTACAGTCTGCAGCCAACGGTCTTTTAGTTTTTTCAGTAAAGATGCCAACTATGGTCCGACGAACTTGTTAGGTTGCCTGTGCATGCAACACAACGGAGCGCATCTGTGCCTGGGTGGGATCAAACCCACTGGGAAATCGAGTTGTTCCTGCTATATAGTCAGCGTCTTTTAGGTTGGTGTTACCTAAGCTGGCATCTCGCAGATCGGTGCCGATTAGCATAGCTCCCCGCAAATCTGTTTCGTGCAGGTTAACGTTGGAGAGTTTTGCATAGCTAAGGTCAACGCCGCGCAGATTAGCCTGTTTGAGGTTGATGTTGCTCAGGTCGCTATAGCTGAGATCGGCTCCTTTGAGGTCGGCATAGCTAAGGTCAACATTCGCTAGAGAGACGCCAGAGAAATCTCGTTGGCCGTGATTATAGTTTTCAAGCAAGGTACTAACTTCATTCATATGACCGATACCTACTCAGGTATTAAGGACAGGCGCATGGGGACTTTTTAACGTCAGCTGGGCGTCGGGTTGTTGACAGGCTGTCATGGTTTTCACATGCTCCATCTCATCGTCGCGAATAGCCACAAACACATCGTAGAGATTGTCTATCTTGGGACGACGCTCGGCTGGTAGATGAGTGGTTTGAAACTCATCAAACATATAGAGATCACCATCTCGGTAGTAGCTAATCGCGATTTGAGGAGCAGGCTGTTGCTTGAGCATCACTTCATCGGTTGTTAGAAACTTGTCATAGCTTGCATAAGCATGCTCTTCGACTAGTTCCATAAAGTGATAAGCGGCGCGAGGGCTGACGATATAGATGCCGACAATGATCCAGTAGTAAAGCAGGGCTACATGGCGAGCGAGGAATCGATCAATCCATTGATTATTCCCGCCTAATTCTTCCATGATTAGCAGGTGGTGTAGCTCATTCCAGGATTCAGCGAAGTGGACCTTGAGCCAATCAACTTTGCGCCACCAGCCTAAGGTTTCGTAGAAGTGTAAAACCGATAAATAGGAAAAATAGGGGACTCGAGCAACGGTTTCTAAAACGTAAAAGCGTGGGAAGGGACGATTTTTGTAGACAGTGTTGATGACAAAGACAAGAATACCTACTAGAGCTTTGATCATGGGTCGTTCTCCAAGAGGTTAGAGAGAGAGCTTTGTGGAGGTTGTCTTACTGGTTTGATTGAGGTGGCCAGTAGGACGATAATCGTTTTGTATCTCCCATAATCTAGCCATTTGCTAGGGATATGGGGGTAGTTCTTGACATCCGGTAATAGACAACATGGTTGTTGTTAAAGCGTCTTAGACAAATTTGATACCAAATTGCTTCGGTTTTTTAGCAAGAGATTTTGCCGATTTTTCGATATTAAGCGGTTGGTCCCAATGATGCGATGTGCCGATGTTGACCAGATAAATTCATGCTGGGGATCAGCAACGCTCAACGGGCAGTGTGGTTTGTCTTATCTGCTGATTGAGCATCGGCGAAGCGATTTAGCTTTATAGTTCCTTTTAATCTTGATGGGAGCATTACATTGCCAAGGTTAGGTTAGGGGATAGGATACTTTGTGGACTTAAACCTATGGCCTGCAAGAGTGTCATAGCTTGTATCCGATTCACGGCTCACTATCCCTATTTTTCTGTCCTTAATTGGGTGCAGCCATAGAATTCAGTGGGGTTAATTTACGTTTTCCAACCAAAGTGATTCTTGGGTGCCATTTCGTCGAAAAATATTGAAAAGCATAGATGGTTTTGGGCTGGCTTCGGTTGCAACCTATAGCCTTCATAAGGACCGCATTTAGAAACGCTAGTAAGACGACATATGGCACAATCCACCAACTCACAGCCTGCTATTGAATCGATTCTGCAAGAGCAACGTCTGTTTGCGCCGCCCGCTGAGTTTGCTGAAGCGGCGGCTATTTCTGGAGCTGATCAGTACCAAGCCCTCTACGATAAGGCGGCGGCTGATCCCGCTGCATTCTGGGCAGAGCTGGCGGAGCAAGAGCTTCACTGGTTTAAGCAATGGGATACTGTCCTTGATTGGCAGCCCCCCTTTGCTAAGTGGTTTGTGGGCGGCAAGATCACCATTTCCTACAACTGTTTAGACCGGCATCTAGAACCCCATCGTCGAGATAAGCCAGCCCTGGTTTGGGAAGGTGAACCTGGGGATGCCCGCACCTTAACTTATGCAGAGCTGCATGCTGAAGTGTGCCAAATGGCCAATGTCCTTTAGGATATGGGTGTAGCGAAAGGGGATCGGGTGGGCATTTATATGCCGATGATTCCAGAGGCGGCGGTGGCGATGCTGGCTTGCGCTCGGATTGGTGCTGCCCATACTGTGGTGTTTGGTGGCTTTAGCTCTGAAGCACTGCGAGACCGGCTTAATGACGCTGAGGCCAAGGTGGTGATCACCGCCGATGGTGGTTTCCGTAAGGATAAGGCGATGCCGTTAAAGCCTGCGGTGGATAAGGCTCTAGAGGGAAATGCCGTTGCTAGTGTGACTAATGTGCTGGTGGTGCAGCGCACGAAGCAGGACGTGGACTGGACCGAAGGACGCGACGTGTGGTGGCACGATGGGCAGCCCGGTGCCTCCACCGACTGTGCGGCCGAACCCATGGATAGTGAAGATCTGCTGTTTATTCTCTACACCAGTGGTACCACTGGGAAGCCGAAAGGGGTGGTCCATACGACAGGTGGCTACAACCTCTACACCCACACCACCTTTAAGTGGGCCTTTGACATCAAAGAAGATGATGTTTACTGGTGTACGGCAGATGTGGGCTGGATTACGGGCCACAGCTACATTGTGTATGGTCCCCTATCCAACGGTGCCACCAGTGTGATGTATGAGGGTGCCCCGCGGGCGTCTAACCCTGGCTGCTTTTGGGATGTGGTGCAAAAGTATAAGGTGACGATTTTCTACACGGCACCGACGGCAATTCGGGCGTTTTTGAAAATGGGTGACCAGCATCCCAATGCCCGCGATCTGTCGTCGCTGAGGATTTTGGGCACCGTGGGTGAGCCGATTAATCCAGAAGCTTGGATGTGGTATCACCGGGTGATTGGTGGTGAGAAGTGTCCAATTATTGATACTTGGTGGCAAACCGAGACCGGTGGCTTTATGATCACGCCGCTGCCGGGTGCTGTTGCCACTAAACCCGGTTCAGCTACTAAGCCGTTCCCTGGCATTCTGGCGGACATTGTCGATGCCGAGGGTAACCCTGTCCCTGCCAATGAGGGTGGCTACCTGGTAGTCAAGCATCCCTGGCCCAGCATGATGCGTACGGTTTACGGGGATGACGCCCGGTTCCGCCGTACCTACTGGGAGCACATTCCCCCCAAGGATGGTAAGTACGTCTACTTTGCTGGCGACGGTGCCCGTAAGGATGAGGATGGCTACTTCTGGATTATGGGTCGCACCGACGATGTGCTGAATGTGTCGGGTCATCGCCTTGGCACCATGGAAATTGAGTCGGCGCTGGTGTCTCACCCGGCGGTGGCCGAAGCTGCCGTGGTCGGTCGTAAAGATGACCTCAAGGGAGAGGACGTGTTTGCCTTTGTGATTTTAGAAGGTACCCATACGGCTAGCGATGAGCTTAAGGCTGAGCTAAAGCAGCATGTGGTGAAGGAAATTGGTGCGATCGCAAGACCTGGCGAAATTCGGTTTGCCGATGGTTTACCCAAAACCCGCTCCGGTAAAATCATCCGTCGCTTTCTGCGTAACCTAGCCAGCGGTGAAGAACTAGTCGGCGATGCCACCACCATGGAAGACCAAAGTGTTCTAGAAAAGCTCCGCAATGAAGCATAAATTATGCGGCGTTGCTGATCCTCGGTATGACTTTATCTGCGAGATCCTGTTCCATGGCACGTCTCACCGATTGGCTCATCCTCTAAATCAGCAACGGCAATTCTGCTGAGTTGGTCGGAGTAGCCGCTTAACTATCATCTGCTAATAAAGCCTCTGCCGACTACGGTGGGGGCTTTCCCATAGGATGGTGCCGTACTACTACCCTATTGACGTTCCATGAGCCTGGGGTCAAAATCACTGCTATCGACAGCTTCTGCTGGGCCGCCGATCCCCTCTACTTCCTCGGTCCAAGCCTCAAAGCGTGCTGCCTGACTGAGCGCTATGTGGTAAGGCAGTTGGCGAAAGGACTTGAGCTTGCCAAAACTCGGCTGGGACTTGGGTCTGGGCGTTAATGTTGAACGAATAGGCTGCTGTTTAGCGCGTGACATTATGGCTTAAGTACATAAGAACCACTCCATTCTAAATCGGCGATGGGCTCTCGTAATGTGTGGTAAACCACCCAGCCTAGATAAAAAGGGACGCGTTCTCAGATTTTGTCAGAACGTCTCCCCATAATGATGGCTGTAGTCGAAGTTTAATAGGACGTCTTCATAATCTAACGCCAGAAATCGGTCCAACGGCATTGAGAGCCAACTCAACGATGAATCAGGATCTCCCTTCATGGTGCGAAATCCCAACGTTAGAGCAAAATCCTCCGATAGGGGATGAATGGCCATGGTGTAAATGTCACTCATGTTGGGAAAATCGTCTCGAATTTTTTTCAAGGTTGTCTGTGAATCTTTGATTAGCTCACAGGCATTCTCATAGGTCCAAACGGCTGGCTGAATCTGCCAGCTACGAACAAACACGGTGTAACAGTCAGGATCGCCTTTCTCTGCTACTTTGATTGGGTCTTCTTCTCGCACGTCTAAGCGGCTCAGATGCAAGCTGCGGCTGGGTGGGAGATCAAACTTCTCTTCTGACTCAGGGTGGGGCGGGAAAAAAGCGGCAAATCCCACGGGTTCTTGATTGGATGCACGTCTTAATACCCGTAGACCCTCAGGATATAGGCGAGCCCACTGGCGTAGCCCTTTTTTGATGTTGTGTAGCATGGCTTCGGGACGTTCAGTATCATAGCTATAGAGTTTTTCTAAAAAACTAGCCACCAGTAATGCGTCATTGCGAGGGTCAAACGCATCGGTATAGAACGTATCATCCTCAATGGTGTCAGGCAGCTCAAAACTCTGCGGGATCTTTAAACTCAGTCTGGTGGCAACACCATCGGCTTCGCCTCGCCTGAGTAGCTTTTTAGCAGCGAGTTTATCCAGCATTTGCCCTGCTGCCCTCGGGGTGCCGTTGGTTTGGGTATAGAACAAGTCTGCCGCATCGCTGTGGGAGCAGTAAAAGCTACTAATGTTGCGGGTTAGCGCGGTGATGGGGGCATGCTCCACCCCATGCTGTATGAGATAGCCGTAGCCCCATAGCCGAACGAAGTAGGTAGCCTGTCTCAGGGTTATTTTTAACCCTGGCTGACGAACAATATGCTCAATATAGTTTGTTTGAACATCTAGAGGAAACCACTCTTCCACAGCGTGGGGAGTTAGGTCAGGATTCATGGTAGAGAGACTCCTATACGCCTTATGCTCAGCAGGTCTCTAAGAAGTAATTTTGCTTCACCCCTGCTTCACCCTGCTTGATGCTAGCTCATCCCCCTGGACAATGCCACTCCCATCTAGTCAAAACACCATGTCCATAATCGTGACTTCTAGACCCGATTGAGCGCTACATCCCTCTCGTAGATGCTGTTCAGCCAAATTGCTTAAGTTAGGACTGTGATCAGTTGCAACCCTGATTTTTGCCCCTTTGCAAGTTAGTAGATGCTGCTTTTCACCCGTTCCCCCCATTCCTAAACAGAACCATGGTGTTACCTTCGGCAACTCTCGGCCACCTGACAGATTTGACCGCTCCCAACGATGAGAGATTTCGAACTCAGGCTGATAATGACTCGACATCGGCAACTCTCAGGTCTAATAATTTGGATCTGATTTTTGAAAGTTTGCTAGGACAGGTTTTCCCGTTTCGAGGATTTGTCCTCTTTGATGAAACTGGCAAGCTTCTGAGGTGCACAACCAAGGCTGAAGAATTCTTTGTCCTCTTGAACAAAGGAATTAAAGGTAATGCCTTTCAACCTCAAGAAAATTTGTTGACTACGGCATTACCTGAGCAGGTGGTGACACTCTGCGATTTTCTTTTAGAGAGCTGTGTTGACTTTCCTGACCATACGTTGCAGCTATATGACACTGTTTTTCTACCCGGAGGCATTCGTCTCTATCTCAAAACAGAGTGGATTGACTTAGTCGATCAGCCGACAAAATGCATGTTGATAACAATCGAAGATCTCACCCAGATTGCCCATCATCGAGCCGTGTGTGATGCCTATCGCTATGGTTTAACTACCCGTGAGGCGGAAGTGTGGAAGCTATATTTGCAAGGGCTGTCCTACCGGGAGGTGAGTAAAGAACTGGTCATTGCCCTCAATACGGTTAAAAAACATATGAAGGGTATTTTTAGAAAATGCAACATTGAGTGTCGTTGTCGGCATTTGGTGTAGTGCCATGCCTGGGCATGAGCGGATAGCGAGATGCCCATAGCTAAATAACTGCATAAGGGCTAGAAATCTTTATTACTGGGTCTTATGCAGTGTGTTAAGCCAGCAAATCACTGTATCTGAGTGAGATTAAACAAATTTAAATAGAACAACGATCACAAGAATTGTCCGGTAACTGTTTAAGGTAATAGTGCAGCCTTAAGTCAGAACACACTAATTGTTAGGAGAGTTTATCTATGTCGCCCGCGAATGACGGCCACTCAACCGATATGCCGTCAAACTCTCAATGTGGATCAGGTCCGGTCTTTCATGGGCCAGGCCTCTTAATGTCAGATGTCTCAGCCAGTCGCGAGATGGATTGTTGGAGAGGGACAGCTGCTCGGGGTTCTGGCAGCGTCGTTTCCAACTCCTCTGTTTCCTGATGCTGCATCCTGTGGTTAAGCACTTTAAATGTAATCTGCTAACAATCGTGATAAATAACAAAAAGCCTCCAGTGTGACTACTAGAGGCTTTTGTTGATGATTAATACTATCTATCTATCTATCTATTGGATAGCCCTAAGCTAGAAATTGCTGTCGGCGGGTGTCGTAGCGGGCTACATAGCTTACAGGGTTGGCTCGTAGATACATCACTCCGTGAATCATATTCGAGTGCTCTTTGCTAGGCTGTTGAAATGTGAGATTGTTGCGATCGCAATAATTCTTATACTCGGCCGTCATCGTCTCAAAGCTGGGAGTATTGTCTGACATGGGTTACCTCTAATGACAAGCATGGGTAACCAACCAGGTAGCATGCGCCTTGCGCTCTAACTAACAGCATGCCACCCAGCTATTTGGATTTGTGACCTCACCTTAGCACGTCAGGGGGTGTTTCATTGTCCAGTGACTTGTTGTGATCGCCGTCACCCCTTGAACTCAGCTGATTTTATGACTGATTCAACAACTCTTCAGGGGGCGATCACATAGGGTTCAGATTGTTCTAGCACTCTAATAGGTGTTCCATAAAGCCAATTTCCCCTACCTATCGGAGCTTTTCCCATGAAACGTCCTGTCTTGACTGCACTGGTTTTAACGACCGCTCTTGCTCTCATTGCCCCCATTGCCCAGGCTGAGCCCGTAAATTTTGGCCTTAGTAACGGTCAACCCGATTCTACGTTTTATCCCTTTGGCCGCTCATCTGAGGCGGTGAATAGTAGCAATACAGTCTCTAATGATGTTTGAATCAATGACTTGTAGTATCCATCTCTGAACAAAACACTATCAGCGAGTGGATGAAAATCTGCGTCTGAGATAGGAACGCAGACCAGTAAGATCACGGTATTGCTCAAGACATTGGAGTCTGTGG
>CALBPH010000401.1 GCA_937899365.1 uncultured Leptolyngbya sp. | reverse complement strand
CCCTCACCAACGAAACCAATACAACGGCCCAGGCCGGTTCCCAATCTATGGGAGAAACCGCCGACAGTATTCTAGAACTGCGCTCGACAGTGGGTGAGACCGCTAAGAAAATTAAGCGTCTGGGGGAATCGGCCCAGAAGATTGCCCAGGCGGTCAGTCTGATTGACGAAATTGCTCTCAAAACAAACTTGCTAGCGGTAAATGCCAGTGTGGAGGCGTCTCGAGCAGGTGAGCTGGGGCAGGGCTTTACGGCAGTTGCAGAGCAGGTGGGCTCCCTGGCGGAACAATCGGCCGGTGCAACCAAAACCATTGCCCAGATTGTGGCCGAAATTCAAACAGAGACCCAGGAAGTAGTCGCGGCCATTGAGACTGGTACTTCTCAGGAGGTAGATAGAAGCCAGCGGGTTAAAGCCACTCAGCAACAGCTAGAGGAGGTTCTAGCTAAATCTGAGCAAATTAACCAGCTGATGCAGGAGATTTCCACATCGACCACCAACCAAACCATGGTGTCTAAGGCGGTGACGCAGCTGATGCAGAAGGCGACCCAAACATCTGAGCAACAGTCCAAATCTTCTACTCAGGTGGCCCAGGCCATCCAAGAAACTGCCCAAGTAGCCCAAGAGCTACAGGCCTCTGTGGAACAGTTTAAGGTTGAAGGATAATCCATGGCACTAGATAAAGAGCAACAGGCCCGGCTCACATTCCTGGCAGAGGCTGAAACGTACTTTGGTGAAATTGAAACTGTCTTGTTGGGGCTCAAGACAGCGGATGATCAGGCTGACCAGATCAACATTGCCATGCGAGCCGCTCACTCTGTAAAAGGGACGGCAGGTATGATGGGATTTGTGGTGCTGAGTCAGGTGGCCCACAATCTCGAGGATTCATTTAAGATTCTTCGAGCTCGTCAGCTGTCGGTAGATACCCATCTAGAAACCTTGCTATTGCAAGGCGTGGACTGTTTACGAATAGTACGGCAGCAGTACCACGATCAGCGGCCCATCGATCAGCAGTGGGTTGCTAATGACGTTGAGCCCATCTTTGCTCAGCTTAATCAACGGTTAGGAGATCTCACCCCGGATGATGAGGCGCGATTGCTGTCGGAAGACAACAATGCAAACCTTGATTTTGTTATTTTCACCACCAGTGTTGACGATACGCTAGAAGAATTTGAGCAGCGGCTGCCCAATCTGAGGGGTGACGAGCTCAAACAGGCGCTGATTGGCATTACGAGTCAGCTGTCTGAGTTTGGTCTAATGGCCCAGCTCGACTCATTTGTCTCTCTGTGTCAGTCTGTGCAGCAGCAGTGTGCCTTGGCGTTGCCTGAGGATATGCATGGGATCGCAGATCAGGCCCTAAAGACCTGGCGACGATGTCATTCCCTTGTCCTTTTGGGCCGGACAGAACGATTGCCAAGGGAGCTAGCACCGCTTAAATCTGACAGTGGCCTAATCGAGCTTCCTGAGGCTGACGGTATTCTGCCTGGGCTATCGGTTGATTTGGTTGATTTACCCGGTCTGGGTGCTGACAATGATATTAATCAGCTACAGGATCAGTTTGCGGCGCTGGATATTACGGCCGACATACCGCAGGAACTGGCAGAAGATTTATCAGCAGACGAGCTGGCAGATCCTGATCTGGCCGCAATAGACAACTCTTTTGATCAAGCTGTTGATTTGGAAGCACTTCAGGGGCAATTTGCCGCCCTAGAGACCCCTCTTCCTGACGTACCAGAAGACACCCTCGACCTAGGACTGGAGGAGGCCGTGGCAGCGGATCTTCCTGAAGAGGTCTTAGAAGGGGCCTTAGAAGGAGCCTCAGAAGGGGCTTCAGAAGAGGCCCCAGAAGATGTCTTAGAAGCAGCCTCAGAAGCAGCTTTAGATGCTGAATCAGCAGACTCTCCGGCTATTTCATTGGTGCCTTTAAGCGTACCGCTTCGACCCTCTGTTCCCGGTGCTCAAAAAACATCCACTGTTAGGGTCTCAGTGGATCAGCTTAAGCAAATTAACAGTACCTTTGAGTCGTTAATTCTTAACCGTAATGCCGTCAACCTTAAGCTAGAGCAGCTACAGACATTTAGTGAGCTGATGCAGGAACGAATGGGGGCACTGGCCTTGTTTAACAAGGAGCTACGGCAGTGGTACGACCAGGCCTCCACGGAAGGTCCGGTGTCTGCGGACGATATTGTCAGTATCCCTGTTAGCTATAGCACCAACGGCGGAGCACGGCAAAACGGGACCACTAGTGTCGCTGCCCCCGAAGACCTGGATGTACTGGAGTTTGATCGCTATTCCAAGCTGCACCTGCTGGCCCAGGAGCACATGGAGACCATCGTAAAACTTGAAGAGGTGAGTCGCGATATTGAGCTGGGTCTCAATGAAATTGGTCAGGCTGTGGGTAGTCTTAACTACACTAGCCGGACGCTCAAAAATCGGATTACCCAGACCCAAATGCGACCGTTTGAAGAGATCGTTGGACGGTTTCCTCGGGTGGTACGCGACTGGTCGGTTCAATATGGCAAGCCCGTAGAACTCAAGCTGGAAGGGGGGACCACCCTGATCGAACAGTTTGCCCTCGATCAGCTTAGCGATCCGCTGATGCACCTACTACGCAATGCCTTTGACCATGGTATTGAAAGCCCTGGTGTGCGCCGAAGCCAGCAAAAATCTGAGGTGGGGACTATTGCTCTGCGGGCGGTGAATCGTGGTAACCGGGTTGTGATCACCCTGAGTGATGACGGTGGCGGCATTGATCTAGAGCGGGTTCGCGATCGCATTCGTAAATATAACCTGCCCCCTGAGCAAGTAGAGACCATGGGGCGTCAGGAGCTGCTGTCATTTATTTTTGAACCCGGTTTTAGCACCAGCGGCACGGTGACTGAGCTATCGGGACGTGGTTTTGGTATGGATGTGGTCCGCACCAACCTTAAAGAACTACAGGGCGATATCCAGGTAGTTACGGGCTCGGGGCAAGGCACCACGTTTACCATTAGCATTCCGCTATCGCTGTCTATTTTGCGGGTCATGCTGCTAGAGCGTAGCAGCTCCGTCTTTGCCCTGCCCGTGGATATGGTTCAAGAGGTGATCAGGGCTCCGGATATGGACCTGACGCAGACATCTATAACCTGGAGAGAGGGACTTATTCCTCTGATCAGATTAGATGAACATTGGACCATGCGGTCCGCCAACAGACCCTTGGAAATGGGGGGTCAACCGCTAATTAACTCTCCCATGGTCGTGGTGGTGGGTGAAGGCAAAAACTGCTACGGTTTGGCTATCGACCGCTTTTGGCAAGAGCAGGAAGTCGCCATCCGTTCCGTGGCTAGCCCCATGCCATTGCCCACTGGGTTTAGTGGGGTAACCGTACTCGGGGATGGTCGTGGCATTCCCTTGATTGAGCCGATTCGTCTGATGGAGTGGATCGTGGCTGGCCCCGAACAACTGCCAGCGGCTACCCCAGTGACACCACCGGTCCAGTCTAAGGCTGCCAGGATATTGGTGGTGGATGATTCGATCCATGCCCGTCGCTATTTAGCGACCACGTTAGAACGGTCGGGCTATTTGGTTGAACAGGCCAAGGATGGTCGAGAAGCGGTTGATAAGCTGCTCGGTGGTCTGACGGTTAAAGCCGTAATTTGTGATATTGAAATGCCGCGTCTGGATGGCTATGGCGTTTTGGAAGAGCTTAGATATCGGCCAGCCTTTGGTGAATTGCCCATTATGATGCTGACCTCCCGCAGTAGTGAAAAGCACCGTAAACTGGCGATGAATTTGGGAGCTACGGCTTACTTTTCAAAGCCATATAACGAGCAGGAACTGTTGGGACAGCTGAAGCGGTTTACTAAAAAGTTGGAAAGTAAGGTCACTGTCTAATTCCGTTGCTGATTTAGAGATAGGACGCTGCCGCCCCTAAATCAGCACGGGAGATAGCAATCTGACAGACTCTGTGGGGTAACGTATATCTAGTTGAGACGATCTGGTAATACCTATGGGTGCAGCGTTAGGCCAGTGGCGACAGCGGATTCGTGAGTATAAGAATGACCTGGTGCAAACCTACTTTGGCTACCGGATTGAGGCGGCCAATCAGCCCTATGGTGTAGCCTTTCGGGCTACACCTTACCGGTTTTTGCTATTGCTGAGTCATATGCGATCTGGGTCCTCGCTGCTGACCCACCTGCTGACGACAAATCCTGAGGTGATTGGTTATGGCGAAACCCATACAAACTACACCGATGCCAGTGACTTTAAGACCCTGCTGAAAAAGGTCTATTGGCAGGCGCAAGACTTTCGAACATTGGGGGACATGCAGAATTTACGCATGGACCACCAGTACGTTATGGATAAGGTGCTGCATAACAAAAAGTTTTTGGATCATGACTTTTTGCAGTCCGAGCAGGTGTATGCCATCTTTTTACTGCGGGAGCCAGCGCGCAGTCTAGCAAGTATTGCGGACTTAAAGCCCCATTGGAATCAGCAGGATACGATTGAGTATTATTCTCAGCGGCTGGCGATGCTGGTGGAGTATGCTCAGCTGATTAACAATCAACAGCGTATGCTGGTGGTGTCCTATGAACAACTGTTGGAGAATACTCCCCAGGTGTTGACGACGCTTCAGGACTTTTTGCAGACTCAGGCCCCGTTTACGGAGGAGTATAGGGTACTGAAAACGACTGGAATGAAAGGCGTGGGGGATTCGAAGGGGAATATTAAAGCAGGAAAAATTGTGCGATCGCAACGTCAGCTGACGCAGTCATTTTCTGCTGAACTCGTAGAACAGGCTAAACAGGCTCATAGTGATTGTCAGACGGCACTGGTGGAGCTGTGTCAGTCGGTTGGGACTGGCAATAAATAAGGGATATTAACCAGGACCTAAGGCGTTTGCATCCAAATATTGCAATCGAGGGGATAGTCAGTACATTATATAAATGTTCCCGTGACTATATCCAAGACTTGACTGATGGCAGCCCCTTATAGTGATGATCTACGGCGTAAAGCAATTGACGCTTTCGACCGAGGTGAGCGCAAAAGCCATATCTGTCGAACGCTTAATATTGGACGTTCGACGTTCGATACTTGGCTCCAACGTCGGGAGGACACCGGCAGTTTTTCAGCGAATCGCGACTATCTGCGAGGCCCAGAACCCAAAATATCTGATTTAGCAGCCTTCCGTCAGTTCGCTGAGGCTAATGGCCATCTCACTCAGAAAGCGATGGCCGAACTGTGGCCGACGCCCATCAGTGATCGAACCATCAGCAAAGTGCTCAAGCAGATTGGATTTACGCGAAAAAAAAGACTTACGGCTATCGAGAGCGAGATGAGGCTCAGCGGCAAGCGTTCCTAGAAACAGTTAAAGACTATAAGGCCGATGACCTGGTGTATGTCGATGAAGCTGGTGTCAACAATACCCTTGATTATGAGTATGGTTGGTGTGCCGCATCCGAACGATTTTATGACCTCAAATTAGGGCATCGAACTCAGCGTATCAGCATGATTGCTGGTTGGTGTAATCGCACGGTTCTAGCACCGTTAACCTTTGAAGGCTACTGCAATACTGTCTTAGTCGAAGCCTGGGTTGAGCAGGTACTGGTGCCTGCGTTGAAGCCCGGTCAAGTGGTGGTGATGGATAATGCAAGTTTTCATAAATCAGCCACCATTCAAACGCTAATTGAGCAAGCTGGCTGTCAGTTACTTTTCTTAGCGCCTTACTCGCCAGACCTCAATAAGATTGAGAAGTTCTGGGCACGTCTTAAACACTTTCTTCGAAAAACCTTATCTCAGTTTGAAATCCTTTGGGATGCCGTCGATAATGCCTTTAGACAATTGTCCTGACATTCTATTCGATTGCTATATCATGTTTATACACTCCAGATTTGAAAAAATTGACTGAAATTTAATCCTATTTTGCTGGCCTATGTAATTGACATTT
>CALBPH010000400.1 GCA_937899365.1 uncultured Leptolyngbya sp. | reverse complement strand
GCTTCTCGTCTTGCCGGTGTGGTCGTGCGCGGTTTATGGTTGGCTCACTGAGTATGGCTCGTCTTATGTTTGCTCCGGGTATTGAGGCCCCGGTGAGGTTGGCCCCGCTGAGGTTGGCATTGCGCAGGTCGGCGTCGGCTAAATTAACATCAAACAAATCGGCCAGGGTAAGATCGGCACCCCGCAGGTCTGCTCCCTGCAAGCTGGCTCCGTGCAGGTTGGCATCACTCAGGTTGGAGTAAATCAGATTGGCCTGGTTGAGGTTGACGCCACTGAGGTTGGCATGGCTGAGGTTGGCCTGTTGCAGATTTACCCGGCTCAAATAGGAGAACATCAGATCCGTGCGTTCTAGATCGGCCTTAGAAAAGTTAGCGCCGATCAGATCTGCTTTGGGGAGTTCTAGGCCCGCCAGGCACAGACCGCTAAAGTCTTTGTGACCACTGTTGTAGCAGTTTAGTAGTTCAGTATTATCCATAGGAGGCGGGCCTCATAGAGGTAACAGCGGCGGTTATGGCGGTTTTGGCTTCTACAGGAGCCGGAGAGTTGTCGGGTTTGACATAGTAGGGCTTAATGGCGCTTAGGATGGCTGTGACCACGGGCTCATTTTCGTCAGTGTCTTCGAGACAATGGACAATGATGGATAGCTTGCTTTCTAAATCTTGGAAGGATGGGCAGTAGTTAAAGACTTCTCGCAAAAAGTCTTCTAAGGTTTTGCTGCGCAGCAGCGACCACTCTTGTGAACTACCTGCAAATGGACTGTAGAGGGTGGAGTGCAGCAAAATTTTGGCCCGTAGCGGACTGCAGCACTTGATGATGCCTAGGCTGAGTTCGAACAGATCGGCCCGGTCTTTGACTTGGGCAATAGCGCCCATGGGCGGACCTTCGACCGCTTTAGCTGAAAGGGCAACGGTGTTGTCGGGATGGATGCCGACGGGTAAATCGCCAAAACAGGTTTCGGGGCTATCGGTGTCGCTGACATTTTGTAGCCCCGGTGTGGACATCGGGATCAGTTCAGTCTGGGCGCTATATAGAGGATTAAAGGCCTTGAAAATGGTGTTGACGATCTTGGTGTATTTAGCTTTGCGGTTTAAGTGGTGTAGCAGATGGCGCAGCCGATATTTGAGGTCATTGGGGGTGGGGGTGAGCTGGTAAAGCTGCTTTACTAAGATGGCTGTATCTGCCTGCTCAATTTTTCGAATATCTGTTTCCCATACTTTGTGGCAGAGACAGTAAAGGACTTTTTTGATCCGAATAATTTGGGGATCGCACTCTAGTTCATCAGCCACGTGCTGATAGCGATCTTTTGATTCTCCCGCAACTTCTTCGGCTACATCCTCTGTCTCTGGTGGAACGTCAGGTAAGCGATTGGCCGCGCGCTCAATGTATAAGGGAGTGATGGCCTGTAAGATGTCTTCTGCCACATCGGAGTAGATTTCCTTGTGGTTGAGGGTGGCGACAATGCGATAGAGACTGGCGCGGCACTGGTCAACTGATGGATTGCGTCTCATCAAAGACTCGATCAGATGCTGTAGGGAAAATTGATCGAGGACGATGGTATCGTTTTCCCACAGATTTTGGCAGGTGCCGAAGATGAGCTTTTTGATACGTAGATGCTCGGCGTGATCACCTAGGGTTTGCAGGGCTTGATCCAGCGGGCTGTCAAAGACATATCCTTCAATGCCTTCGGCAAAAAATGGCCGGGTCATTTCCGCATCGCAGATGTCTAGTTCGACGACTGGCCTTAGCTGATAGGCGGGGACCTGTTCTTGAATATTTTTTAGGTTTAACGGCCCGAGGAATGTGGCATCGAGATCGAGTCGGCTTTTGACCACATCGTAGACCACCTGGGAAACGCAGATTTCTCCAGGGGCCGCGAAGCTTTCTAACCTGGCGGCAATGTTGACGCCATTGCCCATGACGTCTGAATTATTGATGTATACATCGCCCAGGTGAATGCCGATGCGATGGTCAAAGCTGTCCCACTTGCTGTCGCTGCGCAGTTTCTTTTGAATGTTAAGCCCACAGGCGACGGCCTGGGCAGCACTAAAGAAGCACATCAACAGGCCATCGCCGGTTGACTTGAGTACCTGACCGTTAAACACCTTGCATAGGCCTGCAATCTGCTTAAGATCTCGATTAATAGTGGCCAGAGCCCGCTCTTCATCGGCGGACATCTGGGCACTGAACCCCACTGCGTCAGTCACCACGATGGCGGCGAGTACACGCTGCTGGTTTTGAAGCGATTGTTGCGCTCCTTCCATAGAAAACCTGACTGACGAGACTACCTGATATTAAGATTACCCTGGCCATATAGGGTGATCCGTACATCATGAAGCAATGAATATGGAATTTTCGGAAGAATTTACTCGGCCTTTTTATGTCTTCGTACTAAAACCCGTAATTACTGGTAGATCGCGTGCCCCTTTATTCTCATAGCAATATAACCCGTATTTCTGGTTCGCGATAGGCCAATCTTGAGATCGGATCCTAAATAACGTACTTATTTCTCTCCCATAGTAGACGCTTTGTCATGTATTGGTGACTGATGTGATTGGTTGGCAAGTCTGGGGCTGCTTAGGGCGTTTCTGGGACCCCTGGATCACGTCTTTATACAGGCAATGTAGGGGAGTACTGAGGGGTGTTTTCCCTAGGAGAGTGATGTAATTTTTGATACGTTTGTTGCTGGGTTATTTTGTTGTTCGGTTGTTTTATTGAACATCTATCTTTGTTTATGAGTTGATGAGCTGACGCGGTCGATCTGATCCTGGAGAGAGGCGGTTGGGGGCTGCTTGCTGGGAGCAAATATAAATGGTTCTTAAAAGTGATGGACCGGGGGATGATTTGGTGGTCCAATGCTGTTGAGTCTAGTGCCTGGAAAATAGTGATGCCCCAACTCAACCCTTTGGCTGTGAACGTACTGGCTAGTCTGGCCGCTGTCTGGTGTACGGCGGCTGCTATACCTGCGATCGCATCGGACCCGCAGCCTACGTTTGCAGATCTGTGTGAGGCGTTCCAGGGTGTTTCCAGCGATTGGAGTTCTGCACTCTATAGCCGTCCCTATGCCTGGCAAACGGTGGAGGCATTGATGGCGGCGCTGCCCCTGAATGATTGCGGGTTGGCCGAGCGACGGTTGGCGACGGTGAACACCCTACGGGGACCCCAGTTGCAAACCACCTATTTGCCAGAAAACGGTCTGATGGTGGATTTTCCGGTCGGTGTGGACTTGCAAATGATTGCGATCGCAACCCCCAATCTTACCGAGCTTAACCTCAGTGGTCATGTCATTCCCGACTTAACCCCCATTGCCACCCTCAGCCGGTTGCAAACCCTGCGGGTGGCCAATACCCAGCTCAGTGATATCACTGCCCTGACCTCCCTCACCCGGCTCACCACCCTCGATGCCAGCTATAACCAAATCGACAGCATTGCTCCGGTGGCTGACATCGCCACTATCCGGTCGCTCAATGTTGCCTACAATCCGTTTACAGATGTGAGCCCCATCGGAGAAATTCTGACGCCTGCGGTGGAACAGGAGTGGCAGCTACTCGATCTTAGCGGCATTGAGATTGACGCCGAGACCTGCCCCGAGAACCTGGGGGATATTTGCCCAGGAGACTATCGAGGAGAGCGGTAGAATTAACGGGACAGGTTCTCCTGAACAGTGGCGCGCAGCTGTTCTGTTAATCGTTCTACGGTGCTAGCTTTATCTTGGCGAAAGTCTTTTACGTAGTGCTTTAAGTTGATCGGTTCGCCCACTCGAAAAATAGCCTGACGGTGAGCTTTTGGTTTAATATGCTCAACCTGATAAACCTCTCGCTCTAGGCGCATCAGGGTATCTAAAAATCTCTCTGGTGTGGGGTCGGCGGCGACATAGCCGTCATAGATGGCATCAAAGTTAAGTAGCCGTACCGTGGTCCAGTAGAGGGCATCGTCTTCGGCTACGGTTTTAGGTTCTTCAGATTCTAATAGGGCCTGGATTTTGTACACCCGCTCTCGGATTGGGGCTCCATTGGGCTGTAAGTTTAGCTGTTGCTCGCACTGGGCGATCCCATGGTGCCGTAGTTGGTCAATGCGCTGGTTCCAACTTTGCTCGGTATCAGCGGTGATCCCAAATTCTGTTTCTATGCGGGTGATGACGAGAGATGCGATCGCAAGTAGCCTTTGATAAAAGTCCTCGGGCTCAGTGGGGATAATCCCTAACGTTTGCTCTAGCCCCTGTAGAGTTTCCTCAATAATGACCGTCATCGGCTGCGTATAGCGATACTTGAGCGATATCGGCACCACATACAAATCCACATCAGGGTCTTTTTTCGTCAGCTGCGCCACCACCTGTAGCGGCATCTGAATGGCCCCTGAGCGAAACGGCATTACCGTATCGTTTTGATAGGAACATCCCCCCTCTGGAAAAATTACCACCTGGGCTTGGGATTCTTTTAATAAGCTCAAGGTTTGGGCAATACTGGCTCGGTCCCCCAACCCTCGCCGGATAGAATAACAGCCCATCCACTGCAAAAAACGACCCTGCAGGCCCTTAAACGACTCTTTCGCGACAATGTAGTGCCACAGCTGACCCACCCGTGCCGCCAGGCTAAATAGCACCATGCCATCCTCCATAGTGGGGTGGTTACACACATACACCACCCGCGCCCCGGCAATGGCCCGCAGCTTGGCTACATCATCATCAGACACCACCAGTCCGCACCGATACAGCCGCTGGAGCAACAGATAGGACACACTCTGCACCAGCCGAATGAGGAGTGGCTGCTGCTTGGGAGGAAAAAATAACGCAGTTTCAGAGGCCATAGAGTCAACAGTCTGGTGTAGATCACCGAGCCAAAAAGCACTCTACGGTTATGCCCTGCCCAAGCATCAAATGGCAACTATGGTAGCTGGTATCTCCATAACGTCCGTCGCCTCTACCAGACAATCGTGCCCCTACACCCCAGCCTCACAAAGATTTTTCAAACCTTTAAAGCAGGGGAAAGTGCCCCATGGCAATGATTCAAGGGATTAGCCAAGATGTGCTGCCATACCCATTTGGAACAAATGCGGCTGGAACTTTAGTCTTTAAAAAACGTTATGACATCGCAATAGCACAGCATCTTTCTAAATCTGAAACTTGAATCCACATCGCGAACGGCCCTATGAAATTGGTCAAGGTTAGCTCGCTACTGACATATTTGGGGATACCTCTTGTAGGTGCGTCAGTAGCCCTCAATTTTTTCCTCTTTGGACAGCTCAAGAAATACTATATTGAACTGAACCAAGTGCGCTTAGATCCCTTAGGACTGAGTTACTATAATCCAGCTCCAAAACTCGACGCTAAGGGCGCTATAAAGCGGGTTGTCATTTTAGGAGATTCCAGAGCCGCAGACTGGGATGTCCCTAACGTAGACGGATATGAATTTATTAACCGAGGCGTAGGCGGTCAGACATCGGCCCAAGTTAGCCAGCGATTCGATTTTCATTTAGAAAATTTAGAGCCCGATATTGTCATTATTCAAGTGGGGATAAATGATCTCAAAGCAATTCCCCTGATGCCAGACAGTCGTAACATTATTATCGATCTCTGCCGCGCCAACATTCGTCAAATGGTCGAAGACTCTAAAGCCTTGGGTGCGACCGTGATTGTGACCACCATTCTCCCAGTTGGAGAAGTTCCCCTGATTCGTCAACCCGTGTGGTCAGACGATATTGCCCAAGCCATTTATGAAGTGAATGGATATATTGACTCTCTAGACGACGACGATCAGGTGATTGTTTTTGATGGGTTCTCCGCCATCGCAGATGGCCAAGGGCTGATTCCTGAAGATCACCGTAAGGATGAATTGCATCTAAACAAACAGGGCTATATCACCTTAAATGAGGCATTTGTTGAATTCTTGAATACCGCAGAAATTCCCATCAATTCAGCTGATTCTG
>CALBPH010000399.1 GCA_937899365.1 uncultured Leptolyngbya sp. | reverse complement strand
GCAAATACATCTTGCTGCCTCTAGAGATTCATGATGCAGCATCTTAAAAGTTAAAAAAGACAGTTTCCTCTATCCTTATAGAGCATAGGAAAATGTTTTACGAGGGCAATGAGCGAACCAAACCGGACATTTTACGACAGCTCGCAAAAACACAAAATGCTAACGAGCATTGTTGCCAACACATTTAACTATGCAGTGGGTCGCGGATTGGATGTAGAACAGATCGCCGCTGCGACAGGTTTGCAACGAACCGATTTAGTCGATCCAGAAACTCGCTTGCCAGAAGAACTCGCCCCAACTATATGGAAGTTATTGGGTGAGGC
Organism: uncultured Leptolyngbya sp.; assembly: GCA_937899365.1. Lineage (GTDB taxonomy): Bacteria > Cyanobacteriota > Cyanobacteriia > Phormidesmidales > Phormidesmidaceae > Leptothoe. Next base: position 2,948 of record CALBPH010000399.1, on the reverse strand, counting down.
GTATCCAGGGCAAGCACTCGCTCTCCATGCGGCAGGTGCAGCGCCTTTCTCCGCGCTAGGGCAGCTGGCTCCGGCTATGGAATATGCTAAAGATGCTCGCTCAGCTTTAGAAGCGTTAGTGCAGTATCGAGCTATACTTTCTGATCGCCTTAGTATCAAATTAATTGAATCTGATGCCGAAGCCAGTTTACACCTGCATCATCCAATAGATGACATTGATGGTGGCTATGGTGCTGAAGCTGGGATGGCTATGCTCACCCGATTTGGGAAAAAAATCATCGGTGGAGAGAGTCCACTCATTCGAGTGAACTTTAAGCATCCGCCTTTTGGATCTCTTCATGTTTACGAGGCTTTTTTTGATGTACCTGTTTTCTTTCAACAGCCTTATAATGCGCTGGTGTTTCACCGGAAAGCGCTAGATCAACCCACCCAGAAAGGAGATGTTCATTTATTTCGGTATATCCAGGGAAACTTGGATCTGCTACAAGACCACTGGCGATTGCACAATAATTCGTCTCAGATCTCTAAACTTTATGATGCGATCGCTGACAATGCTGATTTTATTGAATACAGTGCTGAGGCATTAGCCCAACAGATGAATATGAGCGTGCGATCGCTACAACGTCTGGCCAAAGAGCATGGTCTTACTATCCGTGGACTGCTTGATGACACACGTCAAACCAAGGCAAAACAATTACTGACGAATACCACACTCAAGATCGGAGAGATCTCTAATCGGCTCGGCTACTCAGATGAGCGATCCTTTCGTAGAGCCTTTAAACGCTGGACTGGACAGAATCCTAGCAAGTATCGACAGAGACCGGATTGACTTTTGAGAGAGATTGGTCTCAAAAACTCACGGGGGCTTGGCCTCCCGTCTTAGATTAGAGCAGAGTGAGAAACGTGAGTTGTCTATATGTCAAAGGATTGAGCCTGGATGGGAAAGGAAGATGTATTTGCAGCAACAGAAAAAGGATTATCTGCATCACCAGGCAACCCTGCTGACATATCATCAAAAGGGATAGTCCCTAATGTCTCCGTTGTCGAACTTTGGAATTCACTTAACAGAAGATTCGTTGTTTCACCAAAAGCAATGCTGTCTATCTGTTCTGTGTTTAAAAGTGTAGAAAACTGTCCCCCAAACAATAAATCGTCTGCTTCAGAGCCAAGATCGCTAATTTCATTCACGCCCTGAGTCATTTTGTCCAGCGACCGCTGTAGCCGACCCTCCTCTTTCTCAAGCGTTCTGATTAACTTATTCTCGATTTTCCTCTCTGTATCAATAACCTCCAACTCTTCGTTGATGCTCGCCTTTGATTGTTGAGTCGCGTCAATAGTATTCTCCAATGCCTGAATAGCAGCATCTCTAGCGGGCCCCGATGGATCGTCCAAAACATCGAGGATTTCTAACCGAGTACTCTCTAGCACGTCATCAAGCGTAGCAACATTTTCTTGCAGCTCTGCGCGTTGAGCATCTAAAACATCAAGGGCGATGAACCGCTCCTCAAGAAAGCCTCCAACTAACTCTAATAAAGTGACTACTGAGTCCTCTTTAAGCTGTATTTTCTCTTTCTTAAGAACTTTAATATCCTGTTTTTCTTGGTCTATAGTGTTACGTAAGGTATCCAAGTCTACCTTTATAATCGTTTTCTCTTGCCGATAACCTTTGATGGTCTCTTTGAAAACCGCAACAACAGCATCTCTATCTGGTCCCGATGGGCTGTCTAAAACCTCAAAAAGTTTCAACCGGGTATTGGCTAGCAAGTCATTAAGAACCACGACGTCCTGTCGGAGACCAGTTTTTATTTTTTTCAACGAACGAAGCATATCGGCGCGGGCTGAGATCTCTGCATTAGCACTCTTGAGTGCTTGAGATGCTAAATCCTTTGCTGCCTGCAATTGTGCTAACACTGTATCGGACATAAGATACGCTCACGTATTTTCATCTCAACTTGTAACACACACCTTTCAAATAAATCAATTAAAAAATAAATACCTTTGACATTGGACTTGAAGTAAGCTTTTTCAAATATCTAGGTCATCCCTTTCAGAAAGGATAGGTCTGTTTTATTGAAATGTGTGCAACATGTATGTTTGCCGAAGTCAGCAACAGAATGACAGCCCACAAGTCACATAGTATTGTCGAAAGTGGCACTGCAATCCTTACTGACAATAGTGCAGGATCTCAGTTAACGATTGACCATAGGTGATACTTGTTTGCCAATCATCTCGATAGATTGCATCAGTTGTTCATGTGAGAGCCCGGCATTATCCATTTGGAAGGTAACCCTTGCAATGCCGCCGAGGGCATCACTGTGCCGCAGGATTTTTTGAGCGATCGCATCTGGAGAACCCACCAGTAACGCACCTTCTGGTCCATTTTGGGTATCAAACCCGTCGCGGGTGACCGGCGGCCAGCCGCGTTCTTTGCCAACTCGGGTAAAGGTTTCGGCATACCCTGGATAGTACGACTCATCAGCTTCTTCTGTACTGTTTGCCACATAGCCCAGCGAATGCAATCCCACTTTTAGCTGATCAGGCGAGTGCCCCGCTTTTTCACCGGCCTCTCTATAAAGGTCTACTAAGGGTCGAAAGCGGCGTGTTTCTCCCCCAATGACGGCCACCATTAGCGGCAATCCCAATTTCCCGGCCCGCACAAATGAGGCCGGTGTTCCCCCCACGCCTAACCAAACGGGCAAGCGAGATTGCAAGGGCCTAGGGTAAATAGCCCGACGACTGAGTGCAGGACGGAATTGACCTGACCAATTGACAACTTCATGCTCCCGAATCGTAAGTAAAAGATCGAGCTTTTCAGAAAAGAGTGCATCGTAATCTCGAAGGTTCAAGCCAAACAGAGGAAAGGCTTCTGTAAATGCGCCCCGGCCAACAACCATTTCCGCTCGCCCCTGAGAGACCAAATCTAGCGTGGCGAAGTTTTGGAATACCCT
>CALBPH010000398.1 GCA_937899365.1 uncultured Leptolyngbya sp. | reverse complement strand
CCCCAATTCAAACCTGTTTACAGAGTATTGGCGGCGACTGGAGCACTCTTACCACCGTCCAACGCACGGCTCATGACATGGCGGCCTATCTAGAGTTACATGTAGAACAAGGGGGTGTTTTAGAAACTGTAGACTGCCAAATTGGTGTGGTTCAGGGCATTGTCAGCCTACAGCGTTACCTGGTGACCATTTTAGGTCGTCCGAATCACGCGGGCACCACTCCTATGGATATGCGACGGGATGCTCTCTATGCTGCTTCTCTCTTAGTAGCAGCGGTCCATGATGCAGCAGTTCCCGGAGACCAGGTGGCTACCGTGGGATATCTAAGTGTCACACCCAACGCCGCCAACATTGTGCCAGGGCAGGTGGATCTCACCATTGACCTGCGAGATTTATCCTTGAAGACCGTTGAGACTATGGTTAATGCTTTACAAAAACGGGTACGAGAAATCGAAGCTACCACCGGTACTCAGATTCAGTTAGAACGCCAACATGCGGTGGAGCCCACCCTGGCCAGTCCTAACATCCAAGAGACCATTGCGACCGTTTGTGACTCCCTCGATCTGAGCCATTACTCCATGCCGAGCCGGGCCATTCATGATGCCCAGGAAATTGGGCGGTTTACCCAAATGGGGATGATTTTTGTGCCCAGCCAAGCCGGGGTGAGTCATGCGGAAGATGAGTACACCTCACCGGAACAATGTTGTCAGGGGGCTGATGTTTTATTGAACACGTTACTTCAGCTTGACCGACGGTTGCCATAAAGTTTCAAGATACTATCATTTTTCAGAAAGTGAGTTATGCCATGCCTTCAACTCTTGTCCGTGGCAAATATGTTATGAGACACGGGGTGTGGCTCACAGATGAAGATATTGACCTGATTGCTGAGACAGGGACGATGATCTGCCACAATGCCAGCTCTAATCTGCGGCTGCAAAGCGGTGTTGCCCCCCTCAACCATTACGCCCAGAAAGGGGTGAGAGTGGGCATGGGTCTAGATGAGGCTGGCATCAATGATGACCGTGATATGCTCCAGGAAATGCGACTGGTGCTGAAGTTACATCGGGTGCCCGGTGTGGACAAGGATGCATTGCTGGACGAACTGTCTGAGATGCTCAAGGCTCCCCTAACGCCGGATGCATTGAGGCGGCGAGAATTGGCCAAAGAAGTTTTTCCCTATGTTAAGAAGGTCTATAACGGTTTGTTTAGACCAGAGGCCCATAATTCGTTTTACTGCACGAGTTGCCAAACCTATCATCCAACGTCAGGGTAGAAATGGATCTGCGTATCAACAAAGAGCGCCTGCTTCAACGGCTGGCTCAGCTAGCCCAAATTGGTGCCATCCCAGGCAACGGCGTCTGTCGCCTAGCCCTCACCGATGACGACAAAGCCGGTCGAGACTTAGTCGTTAGCTGGATGAGAGAACTGGGTCTAACCATCACCATTGATCAAATTGGCAATGTTGTTGCTACCCGTCCAGGTCAGGAAGCTGGCCCTCCAGTGATGACGGGTTCCCACATTGATACCGTGGCTACTGGAGGCCGCTATGATGGCAACCTGGGCGTACTCGCTGGGTTAGAAATTATCGCCACCTTAAATGACAACAATATTCATACCCGTTATCCCGTAGCAGTGGCCTTTTTCACCAATGAAGAAGGCGCCCGCTTTCATCCCGACATGATGGGTAGCTGGGTCTTTCGCGGTGACTTTCCTGTGGAAAAAGCCCTGGCTGCAGTAGGCATTGACGGCACCACCGTTGGCGAAAACCTGGAGCGCATTGGCTACGCTGGCCCAGTGCCCTGTGGAAGTCAGGCAGTCAAGGCATTTGTGGAACTGCACGTGGAACAGGGCCCCGTACTGGAACTAGACGGCGTTCAGATTGGTGCGGAGACCGGAGTGCAGGGCATGTCATGGCGGGAGTACGCCGTAAAAGGGGTGTCAAACCATGCGGGCACTACACCGATGCATTTACGCCATGATGCCGGGTATGGGGCCAGTGCGATCGCAACCGCCGCCCGTGCTCTCGCCCTGGATATGGGCGGCCATCAAGTCGCCACCGTCGGTTCTATAAAACTCATCCCTGGGCTGGTGAATGTGATTGCCAAAGAAGCCCGTCTCACGGTGGACCTGCGCAATACTGACGAAGCACTCTTACAACAGGCCGAAGCTCAGATGAGCGCTAAAATCGACGCCATTGCTAAAGCAGAGGGATTAGACATTACTAGCCGCTCCCTAGCTCGCTTTGAACCCGTTGTCTTTGATCCTGACATGATTGACCTGGTTACCCAAACAGCCCAAGACCTGGGGCTATCTGTTAAATCCATGCCCAGCGGTGCCGGTCATGATGCCGGGTTAATTGCCCCCATGGCCCCCACTGCCATGATTTTTGTCCCCAGCGTTAACGGCATTAGTCACAATGTTAACGAGTACTCCGCTCCCAACGACTTAGAGAATGGAGCCAATGTGTTATTGCAGGTGTTGTTACAGCTGGCCAACCCCTAGTTGCTCCTAGTTTGTGGCTGCACGCTGTCTATAGAGATGCTCAGACTGTGCCTAACACTACAATTTGCTCCTCATCATAGCGCCTATGGTCATGACCATGATCACTGGTAGGGCTCATGAGGTTGCAACAGAAGGTAAGCTAAATTACTGGCGCAGGGGCTGGCATTGGTCGCGCTACCGCCCAATTATTTGCGCGGGAAGGGGCACAGGTAGTAGCCGTTGATAAGAACCCTGAGGCGGTGGAGGAAACGCGATCACAAATTGAACAAGCAGGCGGCATTTGCCACGCCCAGGTGGCCGATGTGAGTCAAGAACAGCAGGTGGAAGATGCGATCGCAACCGCTGTCGAGACATTTGGCTCCCTCGATATTCTTTGCAATAATGCGGGCATTTCCATACTAAAACCCATTACAGAAACAACAGAATCAGATTGGGATACGATCCTCGGGGTTAATCTTAAAGGCGTGTTTTTCAACTGCAAGCATGCCATCCCCCATATGGTGCAGCAGGGCAGCGGTGTCATTGTTAATGTCGCCTCTGAGTTAGCCATTATGGCCCAGCCCCTTTATGGAGCCTAGAGTGCGTCAAAAGGAGGAATCCTCGCCCTGACACGATCGCTTTCACTGGAGTGGGTAGAGAAAGGAATTCGTGTGAATGCAATCTGTCCAGGTCCCGTGGAAACAGCCATGCTAGAAGCCGAATTTCACATAGCCAATAATCCAGAAACAGAAAAGGCTGCCATTGTGCAATCAATTCCAGCCGGGC
>CALBPH010000397.1 GCA_937899365.1 uncultured Leptolyngbya sp. | reverse complement strand
GTGCGGGTGACGGTGCTGTCAATTTCCTGACCGTAGTCATTGGCGTTAAAGGCCAGAAAATCAGAGCATTGAGCCCCGGCTACATCGATGATTTGAATGTATTGTCCCTGGGTAACGGAGTATGAGATAGCCGTGCCAGGGGCGATGCGATACTCGGCGATAATGGGTCCTAAAGGGGATGGAATGTCTGTGTAGGTAGGCGCAGATAGGACGTTAGCGGTCATCGCCTTTACCCACAACAGGTCTGTTTACTACCATGATTCTTGGGTGACGGTGGCACGTCATTGGCCGGATTCTCATCAAAGAAATTAAGCGGCTTAAGCATAAACCCAATTGTCCCCACCGGCATCACCGGCCAGTCTTCTGCCCGAGGAGAATGGCTGTGGGCAAAGGTGTACCACACCACCACATCGGTATCTTCCACGGAGCGCTCTGCCTGGGTCCATTCAGGCAAACCCACATCCCCCGGATGCTGATTGGGATAGTCTCCGGCTGGAAACTTTTCATCGGGGCTGTAGGGGGTTACCCATAGATGTTTGGTCATGTAGGTGGCGCGACGGATGCCGCTGGCATCTGGACGAGCCAGGGGTAGGGTATTCTCTCCTGGCATCAGCTTATAGGCGGTTGGGTAGCCCATGGCGTTAGTCTTTGACGGGTTGACAATCTTCCAATAGCGACCCTTCATGGGGTCAATCACCCGCTGGGCCGCTTGTTCGGTTGGCAGCAGCGTAGACTTAGCGTAAAAGGCATTGCCGTAGGGATTGTGCTCATCCTCTTCTGGCACAATGTCCACCTCATAGACAGAGTTGTTGACTCCATCCACCGACATATCCATGCGCACGTTGAAAATGTGTTGGTGGATGGGGGCATTGAGCTGGGGGGCAATCAGGGTGCCATACTTGGGCATCTCGTCGGGCATGACGGCGGCGGTGCTCACCATTCCCGTGAGCTTAACTTCGTACTGGATGGTGCCATCTTGATAGAAGTACCAGTAGAAGCCATATTCGTAGTTACCCACGGTGGCAATAAAGGAGATAACTAACCGGCGAGACCGTCTGACTTCGGTCTGTTCTGTCCGCCAGTCCATATGTTTCCAGAGAATGCCAAAGTCTTCCTCATGCAGACAGCCGGCATTTTCAATCTGGGCCACATCGCCGCGAGAGTCGGTAATAAAGGCATCAAAGTAGTAAATTTCGCCCAGACAGTCACAGCCTAGCTTGAGGGAATTGGCTAAAGACCCGATGCCGTATTCCCCCACATCAAAGGCATTTTTACGGTAGTGGTAGGGCTTGGTGTCGCCGTAGGGTACGGTCATCTCCGCCAGGGATGCCCGGTAAAAGATGGGGCGTTCCTCGCCGTTATCGGTATAGGTCACGGTGTAGAGGACCAACCCTTCCCGTGGGGTAAATCCAATGCGGATTTTCCACTTCTGCCAGGAGATTTCATGGCCGTTAACGCTAAAGCTGGGGCCTTCTGGTTGCACAATCTCCAGGGGTTTTAGGTCCTGTCGATAATCTTTAACGTACTCGGGGGTGTAGTTACCATCTTTGGGTGGCAGAGGCACTACGCCATAGTCCTCCACGCGGATGACTTCCATTTTGTTCAGGTCTACCACCGGGATAACGCCCTCGATGGGGCGGGCGTAGCCGTTGTCTGTGGGGTTGGCTTTGACCCAGCAGAGGGCCCTGGAGAGTCTGACGCCTTCTTCTTCGGCAATGCCATAGTTACCGGCGGACCAGGGGTCTACCATGACCAGGTCTGGATCGGTGATGCCCCGTTTTGCGATCGCATCTCGAAACTCCTGGCTGGCCTTAACAGCTGCTTCGCATTCTACAAACTCATCCAGCATAATCGACGGCTGTACACCGGGGATATGCTCCCAGGATTTTAGGGTGCCACTTCCTAGGGAAACAACCGCCTCATAGGTTTTTGCCGTAGCGTTATCCAGTAAGATGACAAACGCCTCTCGTTCGATCTCATCTCCCGGTTGAAAGCTGAGCACCGTCGCTTATGCCGGTTCATTTAGGGTGACTGTGGCAAGCCGAAAGCTCGACTCAAGGGACTTTTCTTGGCGAATAATCGCCACCGCAGCAGAGATTTCCTCGGGGGTGAGGGGAGTTAAGGGATGATCGACGGTTACTGATGTAACGGTTCTTTCTTGGGCGAGGGTCATAGTGCAATTCTCTACTAACTACCTATACTGGCCATGGCGGGCGATTTTTCGGAGGTTTCTAACTCCGCTAAGAGAGTTTCTGCTAACTGACGTTTCTTGTCAGCATCCATTTTCTTGATCTCATTGTGGAACACACGCTCATTTACAGACTGGTTCCAGTAGTCGAGGCTTTCAAATCCGAGTAGGGCAGATTTGCCGACAAACTGTCTTAGAATTTCGTTGGTGGGTCCCATCACCCAGCCCGCTTTACCATCTCGCAGATAGCGCTCTATCTCCATATCTTTTTTGAAGCCGGAGCCACCGCAGGCGTGGAGCATTTTGTCGCATACGTGGGCCACATTCTTTGCGGCTGAGAATTTAATTTGCCAGTACCAATGCAGGTAAGCTGACCGGGGTAGAGCTGTCACATCAGCATGTAACGACCAGTCGCAGCCATCGGTGAGCTGATCCATCAGCTGGCCCATGGAGAATGTATACATCCGGCAGGCGCTAGTGTCGATAATGGCTTCGCCAAAATAGTCTTGAATTGTTGGGTAGTCGGCCACCCGCATGCCTACATCGACGTGTTTTTTACGGGTGACGTGCTTTTTAGCAATATCGATGGCTCCCATGGCAATGCCATTCCAGCAGGCTGAGGAGCATAGTAAAAAGAACGGATCGACAATCTCATCATTAGAAGCAACACCATCCCCCATGGGACCCACCATCCGTTGAGCTGGAATGGTCACCCCATCGACCAGCAATGTGCCTGATTGATTACCCCGTAACCCAAGGGCGTCCCACCTGTGGGGTGCGGCCTGGACTTCCTCTCCATAGATGAGAAAACAGGAGAGGTCGGAATAGTCTCCGGCAAAGTCGGGGCTGGTGGTTTGGACGATATACCAGTCGGCAAAGCCTGCGGAGGTGGTCCAGGATGCTCGCTTAAATACTTGCCAGCCGTTGCCTGTAGATTTTGCTTTGGAGGATACGGGATACCAGAAGTGGGATCCTGTTTCTGGGTCGGAATAGGAGAGTGTACCGATTAGGACTTCTTTGTCTAGTCGTTTTAGTAAGGATTGCAGCTCGGGGTTTTGGTGGCATCGAAATAGTGCGGCTGCGACTGCTCCCAGGTGCATGGTGTAGCACATGGCGGTGCTGGGGCAGCCGTAGCGGGCGATGGTTTCGACTACCATGGCCGCACAAACATGGTTTTCGCCAAGGCCGCCCCATTCTTTGGGGACGAAGAGGCCTAGTAGGCCAAGGGAGGCTAAGGCTTCGAAGTTTTTGCGGGGGTAGATGAGGTTGCGGTCGGATGCGATCGCGTTTGGGCGTAGTACTGTTGCGCAGAGCTCAATCAGCTTGGCTTGTAGTGTTTGTTGTTCTGGTGTGAGTAGCCAATTGGGGTCGAAGTCTTCGCTGAGACCGTTGAAAGGGGTATTGGGTGGCTGATCGGTTGGAGTTTCGATTGTCATGGGGTTTAGGGGGTAAAAGTATGTTTTCTAGCAGTGAAGTTTTGGTGGAGTGTTGAAAGATGTTGCTTGGGGTCCCTCCGAGTTCCCCAAACCCCCATGGTTAGGGCCGGAACGCCGCCCTAAAACCCAACGTATAGGGTTATCTCTGGTGGCACTAAGCTGGGGTTACGGTGGGGTTGATTATGTAGGTTCTGTATATGTGTTTTGGACTAACTTTTTCAGATAGATATTTGAGTGAGAGATAATTTCAACTTCACTACAAAGGGATAACTGTTTACATAACCCCGCCGTAACTCAACCCCACCTGAATATTTGCTACATATAGATTGCCTTGTCGGGGGGGGGGGGGGACTTCAGGCC
>CALBPH010000396.1 GCA_937899365.1 uncultured Leptolyngbya sp. | reverse complement strand
CTCCTCCCCCCCTGCCTCTTGGCTTTTCCTGCGCCTCGGGCCCTGCTTGGGGCCCCCGGGGTCGGGTCTCCCCTCCCCGGTGCTGGCCTCCCCTCCCGGTGGGGGTATTTGTGGGGGTGGCCATTGCGGTGGGCTATTGGCTCATCCCCCGCATCATCCGCGCCGTAGCTCGCACTGAAAGTGATGAGTTGTTTTTGCTTACCCTGCTGGCCCTATGCCTAAGCGTTGCCCTAATTACGGCTCGGTTAAACCTTTCCATTGAAATTGGAGCCTTTGCCGCCGGGCTAATGATTGCTGAAATTGACTATGCCGATCATGCCCTGAGCCGGTTTCTTCCTCTGCGGGATACCTTTGCCTGCCTGTTTTTTACCTCCATTGGCATGCTGATCGATCCGCAGATTTTGATCCAAAATGGGGGGGTGATTTTGGGTCTGGTGGCCCTGGCCATGGTCGGTAAGGCCTTAATTGTGTTGCCGGTGGTGCTGTCCTTTGGCTATTCGTTTACCACCTCTCTGCGCACCAGCCTGGGCATTAATCAAATCGGAGAATTTTCGTTTGTTTTGGCCCTAGTGGGTCTAGAAAATAACCTGATTTCAGAGCAAATCTATCTGTTATTGCTAGGGACCACGGCGATTACCCTGGTGTTCACACCCATTTTGTTTAAGTCCGCCACCCCCATTGCCGAAGCCCTACTGAAGTCCCCCCGACTCAGCCCCGTTCTCACCCTCAGGGAGTCTCCCCAGGGCCTGTGGATTGAAGATGCCTTAACCGATCATGTGGTGGTGGCCGGCTATGGTCGCGTGGGACAGGTGGTGGTTAATATTTTGCAGCGGCAGGGGCATCCGGTGTTGGTGATTGAAAACAACGAGGCCGCCGTTCAAACCCTGCGCCATCGTCAAATTCCCTATATTTTGGGCGATGCCGACTCAGAACAAATTTTAGATAAGGCCCATTTGGAGCAGGCCGTTGCCCTGGCAATTACCCTACCGGACCCGGCCAGTACGCGGCTGTTGTTGAAACGGGCACTTGCGATCGCACCCCGTCTAGACATCATTGCCCGGGCCCACATCACCGCAGAAATCGATAGCCTCACCAAGGCCGGCGCCCGAGAAGTGGTCCAGCCCGAGTTTGAAGCGGCCCTAGAGCTAGGCTCCCACCTACTCAAAATCCTGGGCAATGCCCCCATGGATATCCAAGACACCATGACATCCATTCGTCTTAATCGCTACCTGAGCATTCGCGGCGGCCGATACTAAGTTTTCTCAGCTGCCTCGATCTAACAACCTTGAGGCAGCTGAGGTATCTAACGGCTGTGAAAACAATTAGCCCTGACCATAGCGACAGCCAAGCTCTATGAGCCGCTGTGCCTGCCATTCTGTTTCGATGCCTTCGGCAACAACATCCAGGTCAAGAACTTGAGACAGTTGTACAATTGCCTCAACAATTTTGAGATTGTTACGGTCAGACTTCATATCCTTAATAAAGGCACGATCAATCTTCAAGGTATCCACCGGTAGTTGTTTCAGATAGCTGAGGGAGGAATATCCTGTGCCAAAGTCATCGATGCTGATCTGAATACCCCACTGTCTGAGTTTGGCTAAGGTCTTAAATACTGGCTGAGTGTCCCCGATTAAAAGATTTTCTGTGATTTCAAACTTAAGCCAAGCTGGCTGGACCCGAGTCTGCTTTAGAACGGTGTCAATCTGTTGTCTAAACTGCTTATCCTGCAAGTGACGCGCCGAGAAATTGACACTAACAAAAGGCACCTGAGCGTGGGAAAAGGTTTGATGCCACTGGCTAAGCTGTTCACAAACCCTGCGAAAGACCCAGTTCCCCAGCTGTGAGATAAGATCGCTTTCCTCAGCCAGGGGGATAAAGTCCGCAGGGGACACAGAGTCAGCCCTGCCCTCAGGCTGCCAGCGCACCAGGGCTTCATACCCCACAATAGGAGCCGCAGCTGACACGGATGTTAAGGCAACAATGGGCTGATAAAAAACCTGGAGCTGCTCTTGGCGCAATGCCTGGCGTAGCAAACTTTCTAGGGTGAGACGATGCAGAGCCCGCCGATGCATGTCAGGTTGAAAAACACGCCAGCCTTCGGGTTTCTGTTTGGCTTGAATCAGTGCTAAAGAGCCATCTCGCAACACATGGTCAGCACAACAGTAACTAGAATCAGCCAGCACCACACCCACATGGGCACTCATGGTAATTTCATGGTCTCCCAGCACAATGGGGATGGCGATTCCCTGTTGTAGATGCTGGATTAATAGGGTAATGCCATTGGCATTAATTAAGTTTGGTAGCAAGATGGCAAATTTATCATCCGCTAGTCGCGCCACGACACTGTCATCGGGAACCGTAGCCAATAGCCGATGTGTAATGTCAAGCAGCAGCCGATCGGCTTGCAAATGCCCCAGGGTGTCGCTAATTGCCTGAAAGCGATCGCACTCTAATATCAGCAGGGTAGACTGCTGTTCCGGTCCAGCCTGACCGGTGAATATCCTCTCCTCGAGGTGCTCAATTAATTGAGTGCGGTTAGGTAACCCCGTCAATGGGTCATGCATGGCCAGGTGCATCAGGTTTGCCTGGGCCTGCCGCCGTTGAAAGATCTCTTGCTCCAGGGCTCTGTTGGTGTTGCGCAACTCATCCGTATGGGTTAGCACCCGCTGTTCGAGTTCTTGATTGATGTGGTGAACCTGTGCTTCAGCAATTTCATATTGCTGAAGCACGATACGCAACTTTTGGTTCTGAGTTTTAAGCGTTTGTCTAAAGCGTCTGAGTTCTAGCTGATGGTCTATGCGCGCCAGGACCTCAGCTATTTGAAATGGCTTTGTAATGTAGTCTGCCCCCCCTACCGAAAATGCCCTTAATTTATCGGGCACCTGATCTAGGACACTCATAAAAATAATTGGAATATCGGCGGTAGTGTCGTTTCCATGGAGCTGACGACAAACGGCAAAGCCATCTAGATCAGGCATTTTGATATCTAACAAAATGAGATCGGGGCGTTCGACCGAAACCCTCGCCATGGCACTGGTGCCGCTACTGGCACTACGAACATCGTATCCAGCCTGGGTTAGCGCTGCGGATAGCAACTGTAGATTGCTGTGGAGATCATCAACAATCAGAATTTTTGATGACCGGTGGGTCTGATGACTCACAACCATTTGAGTGGTATCGGCCTGATGAGTAGGGGACAAACGAATTAAACCGTTATGGTCAAATGCTAGGGCACTAACTAGCGATCGGTAGCTTTAGCGTAATTATAGGGGTAGCTTCTGCCGTCGGTAAGACCAGCTCTCCCTTAAGAGCTGTTACCATTTCTTGGGCAATGGCTAAGGTCAGTCCGGTGGACAGATAAACCGATGAGAGATTACTTAAGTCCACTTCACGTCCGTAGAGGGATGTGTCTAGTCGAACACTCAGATCGCTAGCGGGACGATCGGCCTCCAGGGTGAGCAGAACATAGTCACCATCGGCTGTTGCCCCCAGGGTTATGTCCCCCAGCTTTGTGGCGGTAATGGCATCGTCAATGAGACTGATCAGCATCATTTGCAGCCACTTTAGATCGCTACAAACTGATAGATCGGTTGGCTTAAATGTCAAACGAAGATTGCTGTTGGCAGCCTGGAGCTTGGTTAACTCCTGGAGGGTCTTAAATAGGGTGGACAGGGCAACGGGCTCCAGCATGGGCACCTCCCGGCCAATGTCCAGTTTGGATGCGGCAATGATGGTGTCAAACAGCTGCAATACTTTGTAAGCTGCCTCTTTAGCTTCACCGGTAAATTGTTTTTCTTCGTCGGGTGTTTCGCACAGCCCTTCTAAAATCAGCTGATGCAAACCAATGACGCTGTTGATGGGAGAGCGCAGTTCATGGGCCGACCGGGCAAGAAAACCACTTTTGAATCGCTCTAACTGGCTCAGGCGCTCATAGGCTAGGGCTTTGGGATGTTCGGGGGGAGTCCCTTGTACAGCAGGGGTTGG
>CALBPH010000395.1 GCA_937899365.1 uncultured Leptolyngbya sp. | reverse complement strand
GGGTGAACGCCCCCCTCCCAGGAGGGGATTTACTGCATATCTTTAGTAAATTCCTGTTCGTTACAAAGCATAGGCATACGTCTTTGCAAAGCAGTCTCGAAATCCTTCGAGTAGGTCTGCTTCATCTAAATTTCGACCAATAAAGACCAACTCACTACGACGGGGTTCACCCGGTTGCCAAGGCTTTCCAGGCCGACCATCCAGGGTCATGTGTACCCCTTGAAACACAAATCGTCGATTGGCATTGTCCACATCTACAATGCCCTTCATCCGAAAAATGTCGGCCCCTCTGGCCTGAATTAGCTGATAAAGCCAGCGGTTGAGTTTATCACTATCGACTGAGCCTGTTTCTGTAATGGCAACAGAATAAACAGAGTCGTCATGGTCGTGGGCAACGTCATCCAAAAATTCGGGATCGATGCTCAATGCATTTTTCAGGTCGAAGGCCTGGACACCCAGTAGCTGGTCTAAGGCAATTTCACAGTTTTGGGTAGCGTGGATGGTTGCGATCGCATTCATTCCCCGTACCTTGTGCTCCAGTTCTGCCAGCTGACGTGGCGTCACCAGGGCAGTCTTGTTTAGCAAGACAACATCGGCAAAGGCGATCTGTTCTTGAGCCTCATCGCTTTCCCAATGGTTGCCGATATATTTAGCATCGACAACGGTAACGACGGCATCCAGCTGGGTCTGCCGTGCCATCACTTCATCCATAAAGAACGACTGAATAACCGGGGCCGGATCGGCCAAACCTGTTGTTTCAATCACCAAATGGTCGAAGCGCTCTTCTCTGGATATCAAATCACCAATAATCCGAATCAAATCACCTCGGACTGTACAACAGATACAGCCGTTGTTCATCTCAAATATTTCTTCATCGGCGTCGATAATGAGCTGGTGATCAATTCCCACATCACCAAATTCATTGACAATAACCGCTATTCGCTTGCCGTGTTCTTCGCTCAGAATGCGGTTGAGTAATGTGGTTTTACCTGCTCCTAAATATCCGGTAAGTACCGTGACAGGAATTTTTTGAATCAATGCCATAGGTTTAAAGAGTCCCTGATGAGTGGACATTGAACGTTTAGGCGAGCGATGTGGTCATCGCTTTGCCCCACGCTTCGGAAAGATAACCAAAGATCGCGCCTAAAATCATGGCTGCGATCGCAATTAAAACCGGGTTATTGGGCAGCGCGGCCGTCACCGACAAACCAGTAACAGCAACCGTACCAACGGTTTGTGAAAACCCCCAAACAATGGCAGGGGTAATCCCATGGGTAAACGGTAGTTTCGATGCCTGCACCATGGCGGCACTACCGATGCCGACACAAATGGCGGCAATAATCGGACTGTTGCCAATCAAATCAATGGCCAACAATGATAGAGCGGCAATGATAATACCGGTAATATTGCAGGCAATAGACTTTACAAACCCTCGGGCACCGCCCCCCACAATAAAGAAAGACGCCCAAGCGGTGAACGTCACCCAAACGGGCAAGGGAATAATCGTCGCGGTGAGAAAAACATCAACACCACCAAGAACGCCAATACTAATGGTTAATGCTTCAGACTGTTTCATGCCAGATTGTTCCCTCCGGGGATGTCCCTGATAGTAAGGACCTAAAGCCTTTAAATGAGTCTCCTGCTGGCACAACCCAGCCTGACGCTCATATGTAAAATTTCCCTGCAACAAGATAATCTCTTGGTTGAGGTACCCATAAAGGTCTAGTCAAATTGAGTAAATTAAGCGTTATCTGGATGCTTCTCTTCGAGAACTTTATCGTCTCTTTAAGTGGTAAACCGTAAAATAAACTACCTTTGTTTGCTAAAGCCATCAAAAAAACACTCAAATATAAGGAATCCACAATGCTTGATAAATCAGTAAAACCCCAAGAATGGCTCTCTTTCCTTCTTCCTTGTTAGTAATCCGTAGATTACGCTTACGCTTTAAAAGCCACCTTGTGGACAGGCTATATTAGGACGGCTAAGACGTTAATTGATTAGAAACGATGACAGTCAGCGATAATTTATTAGCTGAAAATATTAATGATTATGAAATTGATCAGCTAGATCTAAATATTATTAAGCTTTTGCAACAGAATGGCCGTATAGCCTATAGCGATATTGCTCGCTCAATTGATGCGCCAGAGGCAACTATTCGATATCGAGTTAAACGCCTGATCGACGAAAAGATTATTTCTATCAGTGCCTTTATTAATACAGGCAAGATTAAATATGAAAACGTCGCCCACATTGATTTAGAAGTTACTCCTATTTTCTTAGAAGCCAATATAAATGAACTGATTGCCATGGAAAACATTAGCTATGCGGCGTCTGTAACAGGGGCGTTCGACATCATGTTGGAATACATTTATGGAGATAACGATGAGCTGCTAAATTTCATCCATTCCTTGAAGCGTAATCCAAATGTTAGGCGACTTAACTCGAGAACCGTTTTAAAGATTTATAAAGCTCAATATCCAGCTAGAATTCAACCTTAAGACTCTTTCTTTTGCGGATTGTGCTGAAAATAGCCGTTTTTATTGAATGGCCTTTAGTAATCATTGGTGTTGTGAACTATATGCACCAAGCTCTATAGAGATGTGTTTGACCCTATCCGTCTGTTCCCTTCACTTTTGGGGTCCTTCACTTTCCGGACCTTTTATTCATTTGCTCCTCCCCTACTTATCCAGAGGTTATTTTGGAACTTCTAGTTTTGCGTTCATGGTTAACAGGCCCAGCCAATCTAGAATCACTTGTTCAGCAAACCCTGGACGACAAATTTGACGGCATTGAAGGGCCGATTCCCCAAGATAGTCAACAAAGGCATCTGCTGCGTCGCCTGCTACAGGATCATGGTCTAGTTTTTATTGCGGAGGCAACAACGGGGACCGACCCAGATGGTTCTGAGGATTGGTGGATTCCTCATCCTGACCGCACCATTGACGAGCACCTGACTGATTTGAAATGGACGGTGGACCACGCCAATGAAATCGGGGCCATGTTTGTTTCAACGATGTGTGGCTATGATGCCTGGTCCTGGCAGCAAAATGTAGACTTTTTTGGCCGCGCCTTGGAGTTAGAACAAACGTCTGGGACCACCATTAGCTTTGAGACCCACCGTAGTCGCTCACTCTATAATCCCTGGACCACTCGAGACCTGCTGAACCAGTTTCCTGCCATGAAACTCACCTGTGACTTTAGCCACTGGTGTGTTGTCTGTGAGCGTTTGCTCGATACAGAATGGTCCATCTTAGAGCTTTGTGCTGAGCGGACCCAGCATATTCAATGTCGTGTAGGCTATGCTCAACATGCCCAGGTCGCAGATCCGCGCGCGCCAGAATCTCAGGAGGCGTTAGAGGCCCATGAGCGTTGGTGGAGCTTAATTTGGGAGAAACAACAGCAGCGGGGCATGGCCCAGACCACCATGATGCCGGAATTTCTCTACGATGGCTATATGCAAACTTTGCCCTACACAGGGATGCCGGTGGCGGATGTTTGGGAGATTACCTGTTGGATGGCCCAGCGTCAGCGACAACAGTTTTCTAACCGTTAGCAGCTTAAACCGGTTCATCTCTAGGCAAATTGAAGCTAATTTTGTAGCTGCGCTAGGACGAGTGAACTTTCTACCACATTCTGCGAATTCGCTTTTTCTCGCTATCAATTTTTTTTCCGTGCAGTTGATTCCAGAGTTCGATACCCGTGTATTTTTCAATTTTGGTGGTCGTTACCCTGAAAGACTCAATGGGCTTATCAGTTTCTTCGTTGGGCAACAAGAATGACCTCATATTCAGCGTGCCGCGGTTATTTACCGCCTGTACGGATTTGAAGTAGGCGTTTGGAATTGGAATCGTGACTTCATTGTCGTCTTCGTCTCCGATGAGCTGAACAGGTTGGTCAAAATAGAAGACTGGACCGCAAATTACATAGGTCTCGAGAATCCTCTTATTTGCATCGAGTCTTCGAACTTCAGCTTCTAGATCCTTCC
>CALBPH010000394.1 GCA_937899365.1 uncultured Leptolyngbya sp. | reverse complement strand
TGCCAAGAAGATTGATCCCTTTGCCGATGAGCTATACCGCTACTTAAACTTCGACAAAATCAGAGGGTTTGAAGATGAGGGACGTGTGGTCTCAAAAGATGAAGAAGAGAAAATAGAACAAGAAGCTATCTCCGCAAGTTAGCCGTTTATGGGCCAACAAACTGCTTTTATCGGTTCTTATCACTGAGCCTAGGAGAGAAATAAATGGGTACGCTACTAACAGAACAAACCTGTATTCCCTGTAGTGGAAAAGTTCCACCTGCGAGTGACGCGGAAGTAGCGGAACTCAAGCCACAGATTCCAGAGTGGGACGTTATCTCTGTAGATGGGGTACAACAGCTAAAAAGGGCGTATAACTTTAGTGATTTTAAGACCGCTATAGCATTTACTAACCATGTGGGAGAGTTAGCCGAAGCAGCCCAACACCACCCTGCATTGCTGACGGAATGGGGCAAGGTTACGGTAACCTGGTGGACCCATGCGCTCAATGGACTCCACCGCAATGATTTCATCATGGCAGCAAAAACAGATACTGTTGCCCACGGGTTAACCAGCGACATTACAGCGCCATCCCACCACAGTGATTGAGGCTATCCCACATACGCCTGCCTGTCTTCACACAGACAGCTTTTACGAGACTAAATTTACTGTTTCAATCAGAGGACAGATGTCGCCTGACTCTGGCTGTGGCTGGTTAGAGGCCCACTGATCGCGGTAGTCTTCTAGCTCAGATTTAAACATGACCATCTGCTGAATTTGCGTCTCTAATTGGTCAATTTTTTCTTGCAGCAGCGACTGGACTAACCCACAGGGTGTATCTCCTTTCTCATGAAGATTTAGCACCTCGCCGATCTCTTCTAAGGAGAAACCAATGGCCTGGGCTTTTTTAATGAACTGCACCTGGTGTACAGCGTCAGTTGAGTAATAGCGGTAGCCATTTGCCCCTCGCTCCGAGGAGAGTAACCCCAGGCTTTCGTAATATCGCAGGGCTCCTACCGCAAGACCTGTCTGTTTTGCAACCTCACCGATTCTGAGCTGGGTAGCCATGATCGCTCTGTCTAGTGAAACACTCAGATCATAAACCCTACAGCCGAATATAGGGTTTATGATAATTGAGGTCGTTATGTGTGCCCGTGGCTCGCTGGCGATCGCATCCCCATTATTCACCGCAAAAAATCACCGATGGCCACGGCTAATCCCACCCTTACAGCAGGCAGTACCCTGGCAATTGGCCTACAGCTATCCCATCCGGTCTTAGCCCACAACGGCAAACTCCATGGTCAAGAGGCCGCCCTAGAAACACCGGCATCAGACGTTTCTATTACCAATCCAGATTCCTATCCTTCAGATAATCGCCCCGCCTCCGTCGTGGTAGAGTCCGTCCCAGAGGCTAACCAGTCTGCCACCGCCCCAAGCCTAGACAGCCTACCCATCGGCCCAGGCGCCCTCCTATTCGGTTAAATGGTGGTGTTCCCCTGGGCATTGATCGCCCTTAAAAAGCAACTTCATCTCCCACACCGCCCATGAAGGCCCAAAAAATCCGTCAGCTGCACCGCACCCTAGTCCCCTTTATGGTGCTGCCGTTGTTGCTCACCCTCACCACAGGAACCGCCTTTCAGTTTGCAGTTGCCGCCAATCGCGCCCAAGATTTTATTTGGCTGCTCGATCTCCATCGCGGCAAGTTTGGCACCGTCAACTTAGAATTTGTTTACCCTATCCTCAATGCCCTGGGCCTATTGACCCTGGTTATTACCGGTTTACTCATGTGGTTGCGCATACCTCAACGACGTCCACAGGCCTAAGAAACCTATCTGGTGAGTCCGGCTCAACCGGTCGCCAGATAGGTTTCTGCCTGTAGTGTCTTAACCACGTCTAAAAACGCGTAGACCGCTGGTGACAGTAGTGCATCCTTTGGCCAAGACACCCCTAGGTCGCGAAAAAGTTGGAACGGCAGCTGCACTACCCGCACATCCTTAGGGATCGGGTAAGCCGATAGCTGATGCAGCAGACCAATGCCCAACCCTTGGGTCACCATCCCTACAATGGTCGTATCTGTACTGACACGATAAGTGGCATCAATGGGCGGCACTGCCTGCTTAAGGGCGCGATTCAGTTGGAGCGTGCAGCTGCCGTGCACCGATGTAATTAGGGGGTAGGTATGTAGGTGCTCCCAACCCAGATCGGCTGTTGTGATCGGACAGTCGGGAGGCAATAGCCCAATGCAGGGATCTTGAAACAACAGCAGTCTGTCAAAATCGGCGGCGGGCAATAATTCTGCCACGGCAATATCGGCCTTACCTTCCATCAGTGCCTGCTGCAAATCCCGCAACTCGTGCATCTCGACGATGGTGACTTGGATATTGGGGTAGGTGGTGTGGAGTTTGGCAATCATGCTGGGCAGCACATTACTGGCCATGCTGCGAAAGGCCACAACGCGGACTTGGCCGCCGTCTACGCCCCGTGCCTGGGATGCTAGCTGACCAATGTCATCCAATTGATTGAGCATCTGCTGAGCTTTAGTGCAGATCGTTTCGCCAAGGGGCGTGAGGGTGGCTCCGTGGCGACCGCGACTCACCAAAATAACACCCAGCTCAGACTCTAGGGTGGCAATGCTGTGGCTGATGGTGGACTGACTAAGATTTAGCTCCAGGGCTGCTTCACTAAAGTTTTGAGTGGTTGCGATCTCAACCAATGCCCGCAATTGTGATAGCTTAATTTTCCCCAGATTCATAGCAACTATTGCCTGCCCGTATGGAGAAGCACTGATATCACTGCCAGACTATCGCACCTGACTTGCTGGGAAGCATCGATTTTATGCATATCTGCCATTGATAACATGAGTTGATTCAAGCCCAAAAGCAAACAGCTTCAGTACCCAGCTCATAATTTATGACAGTCTATTTAGTTAAAAAATATTTTAGATTAGCCAGTCAAAGACACAAGCTAGTAAAACAAGCAGTCCAGTTCCAATTGCCACTGTTTCAGTTAGCCAGATCAATCGACTTTTTAGGTTAATCATGCAAGAAGTTGCCTTTCCGATACATCATCCACAGATAGGCCCAGACCCAACTTAAAAACAGGCTCACTGAGTGAAACTACCTTAAGGATCTATGAGCGGCTACCTTTACCTGTGGCTGGTTAGATGGCCTTGAAACCCACATCTAAACTGAATTTAGACGAGTCACGAGTTAGTACACCCAAGCAGGCTAACACAATCAAGTATCGATGTGCCAAGCCAGACAGTCGGCCAAGAGTCAGCAACGCTAATGACAGAAATTAGCAATGCTAATGTCGCCAAGCGCTGACATCAATTATAGGCAAGCTCTCAGATCCGAGACGGCATAGAACAATTCTTCAGATTTGCTTTATAAAGCTAGACAGGTTCGAGCCGTACACGGCCCTATTGGCCATCCTTCAGCCAGGGATCCTCTAGCCAGCGATATTGATAGGGCTCCGCTCGAGCCCCCCAAACCTGAATACCATTTACATCAAAACCGCGATCCCAGGTATCCATGCCGTCTTGATGCAAAACAATCGTATTGGTCAGTCGCACAGCCCCCCGCAGATTTACCGGACAGCCGCCCTCTGGGGTGCTGCCAACATACCCTAGGGCAGAAGGCCGGAGCCCTACAACACAGACCAAATCACCCAGATCGATGGCATCAACCACCGGCTCAGCCTGCTGACAGAGACCGGTCCACACATCAGGCATGGAGGGTTTAAAGGTACGCGATTCTACCCTGGTCGCATCGGTGCTGAGGGCAATGTGCAAAAACCTTTGCCGATAGGGGCTTTCTAAGCTATCTGAGAGAGCCTGTTCTTGGTAAAGGTAAACCCCATCCTGGGCAGCCTGTCCCCTTATTTGTATGGGGCAAGTGGTCATTTGCACCCCTACATAGCGGGGATTGCGTTCGGCTTGGGCCGTCGTGTCCATGGTGCGGGTCAGGTACCCAACAACCGCATCTAAATTTTGCTGTGAAAGGCTTGTAG
>CALBPH010000393.1 GCA_937899365.1 uncultured Leptolyngbya sp. | reverse complement strand
TTGCGACTTCTTGGGATGATGTTTTTGGCAAGATGCTGGCGTAGGGCATTGTTAACAAATTAGTAAATCTCCTAAATCCTTAATGGCAATTGCGCTTATGGGGCACCAGACCCACAATAAATAATAGATCCGTTGTTTTTAATCCCTATGGTTTCCGTTAGTCTGCTTAAATCCACTACCTACGATGTCGATGTGCTAGAACAGCAGCTTCGTGACTTATTAGCACCTCTAGGTGGTATCGAAGCCTACGTTAAACCAGGACAACGGGTATTGCTTAAGCCCAACTTACTCACAGGTGCCCGCCCTACGAAAGAATGCACCACTCGCCCTGAAGTGGTCTACTGTGTTGCTAAGTTGGTTAAAGCAGCTGGCGGTAACCCGTTCTTGGGGGATAGTCCTGCCTTTGGTAGTGCCCACGGTGTGGCTAAGGCCAATGGCTTATTGCAATGGGCTCAAAAACTAGACCTACCGATTGTGGAACTCCACGGCAAACGCTACAACCTTGAGTCGCAGCCGGACAGTTTTGACAATCTGCTGCTGTCTAAAGAAGCGATGGAAGCTGATGTGGTGATTAATCTGCCTAAGGTGAAGTCCCATGTTCAGCTGACGTTAACCCTGGGGGTAAAAAATCTCTTTGGTTGTGTACCGGGCAAAATGAAGGCCTGGTGGCATATGGAAGCGGGTAAAGATCGTCAGCGATTTGCCCATATGCTGGTGGAAACGGCCCAGGCGATTGCTCCGGACCTAACAATATTAGATGGCATTATTGGCCATGAAGGCAATGGCCCCAGTGGTGGTGAGCCACGGCACCTTGGCGTACTGGGAGCCTCAGAGAATGTTTATGCCCTAGACCGGGCTATGGTAGACGTACTCCAGGTGGATCCGTCTCAGATACCGACCGTTGCTGCATCCCAACGTCTTGGATTGTGCCCTAGGGCGATTGAGTTTGTTTTACAGTCACCGTCTGAACTGTGCATTGACAATTGGCAACTTCCAGAAAAGCTGATGCCTATCGATTTTGGGATGCCTCGGGTGATGAAGTCTACCTTTAAGCACCTGTATATTCGATTTATCAAGGAGCCGATGGCGGCCTACGCTCAGCGGTAGTAGATTTTAGAACACAGCAAACGGGAGGCGATTATCACCTCCCGTTTGCTGTGTTTATTCGGTTAAAGGGCTATCTAAAAACCAGAGTTGGTCTTTCTCATGTCTTTGGCCATTGACTTGAAGGGCGACATGCTAGGGCCTGGGCGACGACGACGCGCTTTAGCAAGCGGGGCAGAGTACTCGGCAAACGCAGGTGTGGGCTCGGGACTAGTTTCTGGTGCCTGGTTGGCCGCAGCTGCCAATGCAGTCCGAATTAGCTCTAGAGGATCAGACATTGGTTCAGGTACAGCTACCTCTTGGGGTATTGCGGCTGATGCTTTGCTAATGTTGGCCGCCACTGCGGGTACCGTTGCTTGCGGAGCAGCAGGTGTGGCCACTGCGGCAGTGGCAGTGGCGGACTCAGTGGCGGCTGTTTCAGATGTAGCCGTTGCTTCTACCTTTGCTGCAGGAGCTTTAGGTGCCGGCTTTACTGGCGGTTCAGGAATAGCCGCTATCTCATCTTCGGACAGCTCCAAATAGTATCCAGACTTTTTACCTAAAAGTTTGCCTAGCACTCTAACTATGCTCCTAATCAAACATCAATACCGTTACTGATTTAGGGAAGGGACTGTGGGGCGTTGGGCAACGGCCTACAGCTCACATCATCTCTAAGAATCAGTAATGCTTGGAAATCACGTCATTAAAATCCGTCAGCTAACGAGACGTTGTGGAAACGTTGCTGTGGTACAAAACCATTATCAAAGCTGACGCTCGTGCTGCGCAAGAAAGCTTTAGGCCAGTTTACAATAGTTTACAAGCGCGTATTGAAGTGACATTTTAAGGGCAGCTATGGCTGTTCAAAGCTGCATTGCTATAGTTATGGGCGATCACATATGGCCTGAACTATAGTAAATGTCCTGATGTATTAGGACATTTACCAGTCAGGTTAGCCGTTGTAATTCAAAGCTTTCAAGGATATCTATTACTTTAACTAACCGGATAGATGTAATAGGTGCGCCAAGCTATAGTTCTCAGAATGAAAAAATGACTTCCCGATAGTCTACCGAGAAGCCATTTAAAGGTTAACTGCGATCAGACTAGATGTTAATCGGCTCCTTGGGTAAGCAGTTCACGCTTTTCCTTGGAGGCAATCACAACCTTGCCTTTCTCGTCTACATCGACAACCGCTGTATCACCCTCTTTTAGACGGCTGGACAGGATTTCTTCAGCTAAGGTATCCTCCAACAGTCGCATGATGGCACGGCGCAAGGGGCGGGCTCCGTAGCTGGGGTTATATCCCTCCTCTACCAAACGCTCTTTGAACTTGTCGGTAACCTCCAGGGTGATGCCCTGTTCGGTTAACCGGCCAAAGACCTCTTTGAGCAGAATATCGGAGATTTCCTTCACCTCGGGCTTGGTGAGCTGGCGGAAGACGATAATTTCATCTAAGCGGTTTAAGAACTCAGGACGGAAGTACTGCTTGAGTTCTTCGTTAACTAAGGACCGAATACGATTGTATTGGGACTCAGCTGCGTCTTCTTCCAGTTCAAAGCCTAGACCGCCACCACCTTTTTCGATGACTTTAGAACCGATGTTGGATGTCAAGATCAGCAGAGTGTTCTTGAAGTCCACCGTACGACCCTTGGCATCGGTCAAGCGACCATCTTCCAAAATCTGCAACAGCATGTTGAAGACGTCGGGATGGGCTTTCTCGATTTCATCGAACAGTACAACGGTGTAGGGACGACGACGTACGGCTTCAGTGAGCTGACCGCCTTCGCTATAACCCACATAGCCTGGAGGTGAACCAATCAGTTTTGAAACTGTATGGCGCTCCATAAACTCAGACATGTCAAGACGAATCATGGCTTCTTCGGAACCGAAGAAGTAGGACGCCAGGGTCTTGGTCAGCTCAGTTTTACCAACACCAGTGGGACCAGAGAAGACAAAGCTAGCAATGGGACGATTGGGGTTTTTCAGACCCACCCGTGCCCGTCGAATGGCTCGAGAAATTGCTTTGACCGCTTCGTCTTGGCCAATGACTCTTTGGTGTAGGGTGTCCTCCATATTGAGGAGCTTGTCGGATTCGGTTTCGGTTAGCTTGTTAACCGGTACCCCTGTCCAAGACGCAACAATGTGGGCAATGTCCTCTTCGGTAACCACCGGAGACTCGGTGGTGCCGCCAGCGTCGTCCGTTCGCTTGCTCTGGGCAATGGCGCGGATTTCCGCTTTGATTTCCATTTCGCGATCGCGAAGTTCCCCAGCCTTATCAAAGTCCTGGGAGCGCACCGCATTGTCCTTATCTTTAAGGACCGTACGGAGCTCACGATCTAACTCCTTCGCCGCAGGGGGTAGCTGGGAGTTGATCAACCGTACCCGAGAGCCAGCCTCGTCAATCAGGTCAATGGCTTTGTCGGGAAGGAAACGATCGGAGATGTAGCGATCGGCTAGCTTAGCGGCCGCTTCGAGGGACTCATCTGAGATTTTGAGCTTGTGATGCTGCTCATAGCGATCGCGCAGTCCGTGCAGAATTTCGATGGTCTCTTCTACACTGGGCTCACCCACCATGACTGGCTGGAAACGACGTTCCAGGGCCGCATCGCGCTCAATATGCTTACGGTATTCATCCAGGGTGGTGGCACCAATACATTGCAGTTCACCCCGAGCCAATGCAGGCTTGAGGATATTGGCTGCGTCAATGGCGCCTTCAGCCGCACCGGCACCAATCAATGTGTGAACTTCGTCAATCACCAAAATGACATTCGCGGCAGAGCGAATCTCATCCATGATTTTTTTCAAACGTTCTTCAAATTCACCACGGTATTTGGTACCTGCCACTAGCAGACCAATGTCTAGGGTGACAACGCGCTTTTCTTCTAAAATGTCGGGCACATCGCCATTGGCAATGCGCTGGGCCAATCCTTCGGCGATGGCGGTTTTACCCACACCAGGTTCACCAATCAGAACAGGATTGTTCTTGGTACGACGACCCAAAATTTGAATAACCCGCTCAATTTCCTTTTGCCGACCCACAACTGGGTCTAGCTTGCCCTCCGCTGCCATTTGGGTCAGGTTGGACCCAAACTCGTCGAGGGTAGGTGTCTTGGTACGGCCTTGGCTACCGCCGGTAGATACTTCTGCAGTTTCACCCAGCATGCGAATGACCTGGGTACGTACCTTAGATAGGTCGACACCCAGATTCTCAAGGACTCGGGCAGCGACGCCTTCGCCTTCGCGAATCAGGCCCAGCAGTAAGTGCTCAGTACCAATATAGTTATGACCCAGCTGACGGGCCTCTTCCAGGGACAGCTCTAATACACGCTTGGCACGCGGTGTAAAGGGAATCTCTACGGCGACAAACCCGGAACCGCGACCGATAATCTTTTCGACCTCGATCCGAGCATCTTTCAGATTGACCCCCATGGACTTCAGAACTTTGGCGGCTACGCCGGTTCCTTCTCCGATGAGACCGAGAAGGATTTGCTCAGTGCCCACAAAGTTGTGACCCAGTCGGCGGGCCTCTTCTTGGGCGAGCATGATTACCTTAATGGCTTTTTCTGTAAAGCGTTCAAACATGGCGGCTTTTCATCACCTGGCTTGTGCGGAGTTGCACTGATTCTAGCACAGCCATTTTTAGTGAAACTGTGCCGGTATTCACTACTTGCAAAGGTTTTAGCGACAGGAAAAGACCCATCGCAACAAAATTTAGGGAGATTGACTATTGAGCTGGGATGGAATTACCTCGAGTTTCGTTCGTTACACCCTGTCCCAGTGATTACTGACGCTCTTAACCTGACGTTAAGCCCAAAATAGCCAGAGCTTAGTGGTCAAATGCCATGAACTTAGATGATTTGGCGATCATTGGGTGGGCGGCTTATGTCGCCTGCTACGGGTATAAATATTTAATACGTATTAGTGACCAAATGTTACATAGGGCAACCATTGGTATCGATGTTTACCAAATGTTTTGGTGCACTCCTGTTCGAGCTGTTTTAGATGGTGTTGATAGTCAGGCGTTTGCAGCTGGCTGCGCCACAAAATCAGGGCATCTTCGCCATCTTTGTAATAGCGCTTGCGTTGGCCGGCTGTGCGAAAGCCAAATTTTTCATAAAGACTTAGGGCTGGTTGGTTGGAGGCGCGGACAACTAGGGTGGCGTGGCTGAGGGTGCGGAGGCAGGCCGATTGTAGTAGCTGGGTGAGTAAACGCTGTCCCAGGCGCTGTCGATGGTAGTCGGGATGGATTGCCAGGGTCGTGATGTGGGCTTCGTCTAAAATTGCCCATAGACATCCCAGACCAATGACCTGTTTGTTGGCCTGTAGTACTAGCAAATCGCTGTTGGGGCTGTCGATTTCCCGACGATAGCCTGCTTCGGTCCATAGTCCGCCCAGGCAGATGAGATCGAGCTTCAGGACGGCGGGGAGTAGCTCATCGGGCAAAATTTGGCAGGTCAGCGGTGTCAGCATGGGATGTGCGGGGGCTGGTGGGGAAGATTCTCTAGATATTTTTGAGTAGGAAGTCTGAGAACAGGCACGAATTGTACACTGGAGCTTGCGATCCTCTGCCGCTGCGGTGTAAACGCCCGATAATACCGCCTAGGGCGATGACTCCTCTGACAATTCCTGATGACTATTTATGGTTTCAACACTTTCTTCTACACAGCCAGGCACTCAGTCTAGTCTCCGATATTTGGAGACAGATGGTGAATAAGCTCGATCATTTGGAGGTTGGCGGCTGTGATGTGCTCGATTTGGTTGAGGAATTTGGCTCGCCGCTGTACATCTTGGATGAAACGACGCTGCGCACGGCCTGTCAGCAATATCGTCAGGCTTTTGGCCAGTACTATCCAGGCGAGGCACTGGTTATGTATGCCTCAAAAGCGTGGAACTGTTTGGCGGTGTGTGCGATCGCAACCCAAGAAGGTCTTGCCATTGATGTGGTTTCCGGCGGCGAACTCCTGACGGCACTCAAAGCCGGAGCCAGTCCAGACAATATCTACTTTCACGGCAACAACAAATCCCGTCGCGAACTGCAGCAGGGGATCAAAGCGGGCTGCCGCATCGTTGTCGACAACTGGCATGAACTCAAAACCCTTAGCGCCCTGGCCAGCGCCGATGAGCCGGTCACCATTCTGCTACGGCTGACGCCGGGGATTGAGTGCCACACCCACGAATATATTCAAACCGGGCACATCGATAGCAAATTTGGCTTTGACCCTGACCAGCTAGACGAGGTGTTTGCTTACCTGGCCCAGCAAACTAGCCTCACCTGTATTGGTCTCCATGCCCACATCGGTTCCCAAATATTTGAGCTACAGCCTCACGAAGACTTGTCCGGTGTATTAGTGCATTGGATGGAAGTGGCCAAGCGCCATGGACTGCCCATCAGCGAACTGGATGTGGGCGGTGGCCTTGGCATTCGCTACACCGAGGCCGATGACCCACCGAGCATTATGGCCTGGGTGCAGGTGGTGTGTGAGCACATGGTTAACGCCTGCCAGGTTGCCGACGTGCCCTTACCCCGGCTGATTTGCGAACCAGGACGCTCCCTCATCGGCAGTGCCTGTGTCACTGCCTACACCGTCGGTAGTCAAAAGACCGTGCCCGGTATTCGCACCTATATATCCATCGATGGGGGCATGTCCGATAACCCCCGTCCCATTACCTATCAGTCGGTTTATCGGGTATTGGCCGCTGGTAACATGTCTGCCCCCCTGAGTGAAACCATTACCCTGGCGGGCAAGCACTGCGAATCTGGCGATGTGGTGATTCACGATGCCCAGCTACCCCCCGTATCCTCCGGCGATATTGTCGTTATTCCTGCCACCGGAGCCTACAACTACAGCATGGCGTCCAACTATAACCGGGTTCCTCGACCTGCGGCTGTGTTGGTACAAAATGAACAAGCCTGCTTGATAGTAGAGCGTGAAACCGAGGCCGATCTAATGCGTTATGACCGCCTCCCTAACTATCTTCAGGGGCCTAGCGCTGGGGCTCTGGTTGATTAGACACCTTGGCCATGACATCCCATCAAAACGTTGCCTAAAATAAAGTCTGGTATATACGTCCTAGGCCATCTTGGGTAGCCTTTATGAGAGTCTCATGTAGTCTAATGGTCCGGTAACAGTCCAGCTGAACAGTCGCGTTCACAACACCTGACTATTTATAGTGGGTTGATAAATCTATCTGTAGAGTCTGATTTTTTGGCAGATCCTGCTTCTGTGGCTCCTAATTTTTGAACGAGGTGCATCCTGAGACTGGCTGTGACCTTTCGTAATTGCAATTAGAGACAGCGTTGGCTTGTGTAACACCAGCTGCAGGGGCCTGCT
>CALBPH010000392.1 GCA_937899365.1 uncultured Leptolyngbya sp. | reverse complement strand
ACAAAAGCTGTTCTGTAACCTTACCAAGGAGCAGGCGTCCCTCTATGAGGCCGTGGTTAAGGATGTGGAGCATCAGCTGGAGTCGGCAGAGGGCATACATCGGAAGGGTCTGATTTTAGCCACGCTGACTAAGCTTAAGCAGGTGTGTAACCATCCGAGGCAGTTTTTGCAGGATGAGAGTGAGTTTACGGCGTTGCGATCGCACAAGCTCACCCGACTTACCGAAATGGTAGAAGAAGCGATGGAGGAGCGCGATAGCCTGCTGGTCTTTACCCAATTTACCGAGCTAGGGGCGGCCCTAGAAAAATATATCCGGCAAACGTTTCATTGCAATACTTACTATCTCCATGGTGGCACATCACGAAAAAAGCGTGAGTCAATGATTGCCGAGTTTCAAGATCCCGAAACAGAACCGTCAGTGTTTATCCTGTCATTAAAAGCAGGTGGCGTAGGCATAACCCTGACCAAGGCTAATCATGTGTTCCACTTCGACCGCTGGTGGAATCCATCGGTCGAAGATCAAGCAACCGATCGAGCCTTCCGCATTGGTCTAAAAAAGAATGTGTTTGTCCACAAGTTAGTTGCCACTGGTACCCTGGAGGAACGCATTGACGAGATGATCGAAGATAAGAAAAAACTGGCCGGGTCAATTGTCGGGGCAGATGAGTCGTGGCTGACGGAGCTAGATAATAATGCGTTTAGAAAGCTAATTTCGTTGAATAAAAGTGCGATCATGGAGTAAGGAAAATGAGCCAATTTAGCCGCACTTGGTGGGGACAAAAATTTATTGAGGCAATCGAACAACTGACGGACTCTGGGCGTCTGAGTCGAGGTCGCTCCTATGCCAAGGGTAATAAGGTCAAAAGTTTTAACATTGACAATGGCCTAGTCACAGCGAAGGTGCGGGGCTCTGTAAATCCTTATTTTGGGGTATATAAAGAACCGCTTTATTCTACGACCATTGAGTTTCAGCCTATCAGTAAGGCGAAGTGGTCAGCGGCGGTGGCGCTAATTGCATCAAAAGCAAGTCTGATCTCTCGGTTATTGCTAAATGAGATTACTGACAACATTGAAGATACGTTCAAGCAGCTAAATCTGAATCTGTTACCGGGTAGTCGGAAAGACTTTTAGACCAGCTGTTCTTGTCCAGATTACAGCAACCCTTGCAAGCACATTGCTGGGGTGTATTATCTGGTGGCAGCGGAGCTAGATCACGATCCGTTTTTGTTGTTTGAGCTGCGGGGGCTGTCGCGGGAGGAGCTGTTAAAAGAGCTGGCAAAGTCACCATTGGGACAGGCGCTGTCAGCGGAACTACAGCTAGAACACCAGCCTCCTACGCCAGTAGACGCTTACTATGCGCCGCTGGAGATGCTAAAGGTGCCTGCAAAAACTGAGCTGCGGGAGTTTTGGCAGGGGTCTAAGCGACTGCCTCAGACGATGGAAGCATTGCCCGATAGCACAGTGTCAGGCATTCCAGTTAAGAAGCAAGGAGACTTTCCTGCCTTTTGGACTCGCGATAATTCCTTTATTGAGGCGATGGAAACGCTGTATGAGCAGGTAAAAGCGAAGGGGCAGCTGTAGTTGTTTCACCAAATGGAAGTGGAGGATAGGCATTCTCAACCAGCATTTCAAACTGTTCTGCAAACCACCAGCCGGCATGGGGGGCTCCTGCCATGGCATTGGTCGAGTATTGCGGTTTATCGCGATTGGCCGCGTTCGGATCGCACATGCCGTCAAACCCTTTGGCCGGATCATTGGGATCGACAATGTCGGCTTCACTAACACCATCAGATTCTCCTGGTGGTTTAACCCATACAAAGGCATCAAAATGCTCGTAGGGCTCAGTGACCGGGCGTTCACCAATACCCATGCCGATTTGGTTACACCAGCCACCGCGATGGGGGCGTTTGTCGATGCGAGACTCATCTACAAAGGTATTCACATCTTTAGCGATGCTGGCAGCGGTCGGGCGACTTGGGCCACCCCAGCCGTTGCGACCGGTATCCACTAACATCCCAATTGTCGTTGGCAGCCCTTCGGTCACAAACGCATCGTACATCGCGCCCATGTAGCCGACTTCATCAGCATAGGGGTTCCAATCGTAGAAATCAGCAGAGCGAACCGGCTGGGTACCCGTAAAATTTTGAAGAAATGGCTCAACTACCGGACTGCTGCCGGACGTATTTGAAACAAAGCCATCCACTGCGTTTATGCCAGCCTGGGTGCCCTTAATGGTGTCAGCGATCAGGTTCACCGTCGGGCCAAAGGCGCTGTCCCAGCCTAGCCACCCGGAATGGCCCAGATCAACGTAGGTATAGACATTGGAAATTGGATGCAGTTGATTCAAGGCGTACTGGATCCCTTCGACATATTCGCCGCTGGATTTTGCCTGAGCACAGGCAGGTGTGGAAAGGTTGGTGACGAGATTAGGCAATGAATCCGGTTCGATTACGGCGACGATCCGGATATCTGTGTATTTGCGATCGCTAAAAATCTGTGCAATCGGATCGATATAGTCAGTTTTATAGCGCTCAATGCCACCATGGGGAATTTCGCCATTTGAGGCCAGCGCATGGCAATCCCGGTTTGGTAGGTTGTAGACCACCATTAAAAAAGTGATCGGTTGACCAGAGCGTTTTTGCGCTAGTGCCGCATCCAAATGCTCACGGAGGCCCATGGCGATTTTGGTGCCATCGGCAGCGGTGCCGGTAATGGCACCTATCCGATCCATCCAGACGGCGGTCGGATAGGTGGCAACCTGAGTCATTTGCTCGCCTAAGCCCCCGGCAGTTTGAGCGGCCTGTTTGCGTACTTTTTCTGTATAGTCCGGGTTCAGATAGGCAGTTGCCCCGACAAATGGGTTGTCGACATGGGGGGGGATAGCATACGTGGCTGCAGCCGTTGTCAGGATGCTTAAGGCCAGCATTCCGATAGTCACAAACCCTATAAAAGATTTTAATTTCTTAGACTTCATAACGTCCTCTATAGTTTTGAATCATAAAAATGACGGCGTTGCTAACCTTCGGGATGATTTTATCTGCCAGATACTGTCACATAGCCTATCTAACCGATTGGTTTATCCCCTAAATCAGCAGCGGCAAAATGACTTAAGGGCGAGGGGGGCTATTTAGCCTATCGAAAACCGTGATCAAGGAGATACTTATAATAAGTACTTCGTCGGACAGGTAGCTCCAGGAGATACTTGTGATGGAAACTGGTTTGCAGATATTAGACGAATCGACCATGCAACGGGTTCCGGTATGCGATCGCCGATATCTTTGGCAGCTGATGAGGCTTGCTCAGACGATTACTCCACTGCCGATCTGTCCCTTTCCAATAGCTACAGCCAGGACCGACCCCTACGCTTGCTGACGTTTAGGTCAATTTCAATATTTTTCATCCGAATCGAACCCTCATTCGTATTGATAGTCAAACAGGTAAACATTGATTGATATGAGGAGGGTCACATTGAACATCAAGGGCTGGTTTATGGAGCGCTGGCTTTGTGGTGGTTTGTCTAGTCTAAATAGAAAACGGGTGTTGCTGATCCTTGGGATGGCTTTATCTGAAAAATACTGAATCATGGCATTCCTAACAGATCGGTGCATCCCCCAAATCAGCAACGGCAGAAAACATTCGACAGATGCTAAAAATTAAAGTCATCCAAGTTTAACTGTTATTCGTATCTGTAACTGACAACCAATTGTGTTCTTATCCAGCTTTGTGCATACGTGATTTTTTTACGTATGGGATTGTCATGGAAAAGCAATTGTTTATCTATTTTTTGTTCTCTATCTCAGAAAGAATGTCTGCAACAATACTTGTAACCCCATCTGTTAGGGGCTTGTGCGCGTGTCAATATCTTTTTGGGGTTTTGTTTTAGGCTGCTCAGAAAGAAAGATCTATCGATTAAATTTTTCTCATGATAGATTCCAAAAACAATTTTTTAATGGTTTCTGGAATCCAAACAACATAAGTGGAAGTAATCTTCTGCGTGGCTCTTTAAGGACCTAGATAAACCTTGCCCACGTCCAGAACTGGAGTTTTTCCGTAGAGGGAGTTACAGGTTTCAACTTGGACGTGGTCTACCTCTAAAGAGTGCACCAATTTATTTAAGCCAAATCAATTTCAAGCCCAAGAGTTTTCTTCAGAGAAAACGCTGGTTTTGATGTGGTCAAGGCTCAAATATCTGCTATAGCTCACAACAATTCACAACAGGAAAATCTCATGACAGTCAATGGTGTCGCCACACAGGATGTTAAAAATCTATCTCGTCTCTCGAAATGTTTTCAAAAGCTACGGGTTACTGGTAATAAAGGCGTTAAGCTATGCCTGAGTTCTTGCTTATCTTTAGCAAGCATATTGGCCATTTCAGCTGAAGCGATTGCTACACCGGTTTCCATCGATGAGATCGCTCAAACTCAGGCTGCCCAGACTGCCCAGTCCCCTACCCCAGAAACAATCCCAACAGAGACAGGAGCTGCTGCGCTCCGTCTGCAACCCTTCTTCAATCTTAACTACAACGAAGGTGCTGGCTTCAGGGGCTTTAGTAGCTTTGGTGGTTTTCTCCCGCTGTTTCAAACACCGGGGCAAAATGTCACCTTTATTGATGGTCGTGTAAGCGTAGATAACACCGGCGACTTTGGCGGTGGCTTACAAGCTGGCTACCGAGCCCTGCTCAACGACAGCACAATATGGGGTACTTATGCTGGGCTAGATGCTCGCAGCACGGGCGATCACACCTTTACCCAGGTGGGCATTGGCACTGAGCTACTAGGAGAGAACTGGGACTTAACCTTCAATGCCAACCTTCCTTTGGATAATGCCCGTCAGGTTATTTCCAGCGAGACTCAGGTCGTAAATCCTCAGTTTGTCGGTAATCAATTGGCGTTTGATGAGCAGCAAATTGACCAGATACAAGCTGCTGTGACCACCGTGTCACTTGACGGTGGCCTTGAGCTGTTTGACTTTGGTGAAAGGAGCAGCTTGTGGGGGCGAGGCGGTGTGTATTATTTGGGGGGAGAAGCCTCTCAAAATAGTTTAGGTATTCGGGCCTCACTAGACTACCGCGTTCAAAACAACCTGCGTGTTGGTCTAGGTGTTCAGAATGATGGCGTATTTGGCACGAATGCGGTCTTTTCAGTGAGTGCGTTGTTAGGAGCCCCAGCAAAACGTCCATCCGATACGGAAGAGAACTCACAAGCGCGACTGTGGGCCAGAGCAGGAGAACCCATTGCGCGTACCAATACTGTTTTAGTCGAGGAACGAACGGATGTTTCGATTCTCGAAGCCAGCATTATTGCTATCAACCCAGATACGAACCAGGCGTTTGTTTTCCATCATGTCGACCCGACTACAGGGTTAGCCGCAGCGACGGGTACCTTTGCAGCGCCGCTCGATACCATTGCCAATGCCACTACTATTGCCACCGCCAACGCCGACAACATTATTTATGTGCAGGCGGGTGATGCAGGCGGTGCCTTTACCCTGCCAGATGGGGTACAAGTGCGCTCAGTAGGGCCCACACAGCTGTTAACTACTCAGTTTGGGGAAGTGATATTGCCAGGATCTGGCAGTGGTGACTTACCCACCGTCAGCGGCACGGCAACTATCGGCAACAACACATTGGTCTCGGGCCTGGCGATTGATCCGGCGGGGGCCGATGGCATTGTGGCGAATGGTGAGGGTATTGTGATTGAAGACAATACAATTACCAATGCCAATATCGGGATTAACCTGCCCGACATTGATGGTACGGTGGCGATTGTTGGCAATCAAATCTCAAATACAACTGACGATGGCATCTTCTTTGGTGTCCTTAATGGAATGGATGATACAACCGTGGACGTCGCCGATAATACCTTCGATACGATTGGTGCAGATGGCATTGAATTTGAGGGGATTTTTGAAGACGCCACTGCCAATATCACCGTGGCCAATAATCAAATTACGGATACTCAAGAAGATGGTATTTTCGTTGATGACATCGAAGGTAATGCAGTTGCAACGATTACTGTTGCAGATAATACCTTAGATACGATTGGTGAAGATGGTATTGAAATTGATTTAATTGTGGAAGACGCCACCGCCAATATCACCGTGGCCAACAATCAAATTACCGATGCTCAAGAAGATAATATTTTCATTGATAACATCGAAGATAATGCGGTAGCGACGATTACGATTTCAGACAATGTGATTGATGCAGCCAATGTAGATGGGGACGAGGCAGGGGGGGATGGTATAGAAATTGATTTTATTAGAGATAATGCCAACGCCAACATTACCGTCGCCAATAATCAAATTAGCAATGTCGCCTTTGAGGGCATTGAGTTTGACGACATTGAGGGTGATGCGATCGCAACAATTACTGTTGAAAACAATCAAATTAACAGTGGTGAAACAGGGATTGAGGTTGGCGATATTGAAAACCGTGCTAACGCTACCATTGCCTTAACCGGCAACACGATTACGGTTGCTGATGAAGAAGGTATCTTCTTTGATGATATTGAAAACGATACCGTGTCCAATATCACCATCGCAGAAAACACCATTCTCGGCGCAGCAACCCAAGGCATCGAATTTGACGTTATCGAAGATAATTCCAATGCCACTATTAACATCACCAACAATCAAATCTCGGACGTAGGGGAAGAGGGTATTTTCTTTAATGATATTCAAGAAAATGCCACGGCAGCTATTACAGTGACGGGTAATAGCATCACCAGCATTGGTGATGACGGGATTGAACTCACCTTAATTGAAGACAATGCCAACGTCACTGCGACTGTGACCGACAATACGATTACCAATCCTGGCGCTAATGGCGTACGCATTGAGCACACGGCTGATACAGACCTCTGCCTGGCACTCGATAACAACAGTGTTACCACTCCTGGCGGCGATGGCTTTGAACTCGTCAGCAATGGGGCAGGTCAGTTTCAAGTGCTTGACCAGGCAAATGTTACCGTAAGAAATGTTGGCACCTTTGACCCCGCTGATATTGAAACCAATGCGGACTTTGTAGAGGGTACAGCGGGAGTCGCTCCTTGCCCTTGATGGCTGTGAGGCCTAGTCACACAAGATAAACCGCGTCCAGATCCACAGTTTTTACTTAAGCTAAAAATCCGGGTTTCAAATTGGACGTGGTTTAGCTACAAATCGGCTTTTTCTACCCTTCTTGAATGCCGCCTTTCGCTCTATTTAATAGAGTTACTAGAGACACGCATTTCTGTAATCTTTGCAGCAGCAATAGACAACCTAAGCCTCTATTTGCAACAATCCTTAACAGGAAAAAACCTATGACTGTTCAACCCAAATATCACTGACAATTTAACGAATGAGAAGGAGGTGTCGCATTTAGCTCGTGAGAGCTACCTGGCCACACCCTTCATTTGCAGGGACAGCTTCCATC
>CALBPH010000391.1 GCA_937899365.1 uncultured Leptolyngbya sp. | reverse complement strand
TTGTCCTGCGCAGAAATAATAACTACTCCATCACTGCTCACAATACGGAATAACGATTGAACCACCCTAATGGGGTTAGCCACATGCTCAATCACATGATTTAAGATGACAAAGTCAAACTCTTCATCGCTAAAAGAGGAAAGACTTTCCTTATCTAAATCAGCAATATAATCAACATCTACGAATAGATTTGCATCAACTTCAGGGAAGTATTGGATAGCTTCTTGCTTGGAGATAGCATCGCAGTAAACCACTTCACATTTATCGGGAACTAATGCGGGCTGGTTAAGTGCACCTATCTCTAAACCACGTCCTTGTAAAAAAGCATATCCCTGAGTGCGATGTTGCATTAATGAAGATCCTCACGTTATGCAGAGTGATAACAGTAGCAGCTACAGTGAGTTTAAGTATGTCTCTACCACGTCGCTTGCTTTCCCAAAAGATTGGATACAGCCTTGACTTATCCATATGGCTAAGTCACAGGACTCTTGAATAAAATCCATACTATGGGACACGACTAAAACTGTTGTGTTGTCATTCCATAGTTCATCCATTTTCTGCTTACTTTTTTGCTTAAACTTTTCGTCTCCAACGGAGAGTACTTCATCTACCACTAGAATATCAGGGTGAATATCTGTTGCGATCGCAAATGCCAGACGTGCCACCATCCCCGATGACAATCCTTTGACAGGAATATTTGCATACCCCTCAAGTTCTGCAAACTCTAAAATACTGCTAACACGCGCTTTCATCGCCT
Organism: uncultured Leptolyngbya sp.; assembly: GCA_937899365.1. GTDB lineage: Bacteria > Cyanobacteriota > Cyanobacteriia > Phormidesmidales > Phormidesmidaceae > Leptothoe. The sequence continues at coordinate 7,546 of CALBPH010000391.1, read as the reverse complement.
GTCTAGAAAAGCCTAGAAGAACACCGTAAATCACAATATTATCAGTTACAGAAAGCTCAGGCTCAAAGCCAGCCCCTAACTCAATCAGCGGCGCAATATTGCCCCGCACCCGCACAGTGCCACTAGTCGGTTGAAGGATGCCACAAATCACCTTTAAAAGAGTGGACTTCCCCGACCCATTAGCCCCAATAATGCCGATTTTGTCCCCGGCAGAAATCCCAAGATCAATATCCTTTAAAACCTGCCTTCGGCTAGGTGTGCGAAATTTTCCCTCTAGTAACGATAAAGCCGTACGTTTGAGATCGTAGGAGAACTCTTCTTGCGTACGCCGCCATAATGAAACCTGATCGAGCCGAATAACTTCCATGCCCTAAAGTAAATCCATGAAATGCGGCTTAAGCCATTGAAAGCTAAACCATCCTAATGCCAGAAAAATAGTGCCACTCAACAATGTGGGCAATACTAGCTGTAAATCTGGAGTAGTTCCTGACAAAACAATTTGTCGAATGCTCTCAATGATAGGGGATATTGGATGAAATACTAAAAGCGCCCTTACCCGTTCTGGAACAATTGCAGCCGGATAAAAAATTGGACTACTAATCCAGAGGCCAAACGTCACCAGCTCATAGAAGTAGGGCAAATCGCGAAAAAAGACATTCAGGGACGACACCAGCAGCCCCACCCCCACACAGGTCATAACCACCCCGATCAGCGGCAGGGGCAATACCAGCACATTCAAAACATTCTTAGAAAAAACCAGTGCGGTAATCGCCAGTAGCGGCAATGTGCCCACGCACAGCTGATACACATTGGCAGCAACCGTTGAGACCGGAAACGCACTCATCGGTAGACTGGCTTTATTCAACAGACCACCGCTATTGACAATGCTAGAGAGGGCCTGGGCTGTGGATGTTGAGAAAAAATTGATCACGACCATCCCCGTAAAGGCGGCCAATACATAGCTCAAGATAGAGTTGTTGTAATATTCGGCAAATGTTGCACCAAAAATCGCCGCATACACAGCCGTCATGATCAACGGATTGAGCAGAGACCAATAGGCACCCAAAACAGAGCCGCGATACCGGACCTTCAGGTTTCGCTCCACCAAAATCCTTAGGATATCGCTATAGCGTTTAAGCTGTACCTGACGAGCAGGACTCACGACTTTCAACACAATCACTCTCCAGTAGGGCTATAGATTTCACGGGCCTTGTCAAACAGCATTGACCACACACAACAGTTCAAGACAACAAAAAACTAAAGCTGCGACTTTAAAGCTGTTGCCACCGTCTCAATTTGGGCCGATGCCAGCTCAGGCCACATGGGTAAGCTCAAAACTTCTTGCCCCAACTGATTGCTAACCGGGTTTTCTGCATGTAGACCCAGATAAATTGGCAGCTTATCTTGGGGAATAGGATAGTAGATCATCGCCCCAATCCCAGCCTCTGCCAGGGCCTGCTTGACCTGATCGCGTTTGCCACCCAAAACACGCACAGTGTACTGATGAAACACATGTCCCTCAGAAAATTTAGGGACAATAACGCCATCGGCACCCGCCAGCAACTGACTGTAGGTTTTAGCCACCTGTTGCCGCTGGTGATTCCACCCATCAATGTGCCGCAGTTTTACCTGTAAAATCGCAGCCTGCATGGCGTCTAGCCGAGAATTATAGCCCAGCATCAGATTGTTATAACGCTCTTTGGCACCATGGACCCTAAGCATACGAGCAGTCTCGGCAACCTGGTCATCATTGGTGGTGATCAGACCACCGTCGCCATAGGCTCCCAAATTTTTGGTGGGAAAAAAGGAAAAGGCCCCAACATCGCCAATGGTGCCAACATAGCTACCCAGGATGCGATCGCGAGCTGCCTCGCCACAGCCACAGCCAGCGCTGTCCCCTTTATAGACGGCCCCAAATGCCTGGGCACAGTCTTCGATTACCTTGAGGTTATGCTTGGCGGCAATCTCTAAAATCTGGGTCATGGCGGCCGGGTTGCCATACAAATGCACCGGCATAATGGCCTTAGTCTTGGGGGTGATTGCCGCCTCAATGAGGTTAGGGTCGATATTAAAGGAATCGGCCTGAATATCGACAAATACTGGCGTTGCCCCCACCATGCTGATGGATTCTGCCGTGGCAAAAAAGCTAAAGGGGGTGGTGATCACCTCATCCCCCGGAACAATTCCCATGGCCCGCAGACCAATAACTAGGGCATCGGTGCCGGAGTTCACGCCGATGGCGTGCTTGACGCCTAAATAGTTGGCCACATCGGTTTCAAATGCCTTGACCACAGGCCCCAGGATAAACTGCCCGGAATCTAGTACCTGATTGACGGCAGTCTGTATTTCAGCCTTAATGGCCTGGTACTGGGACTTGAGATCGAGGATGGGGATATTGATCTGGCTCACGGTATTTCACTTACCCTACTGGTCTTAATGCTGGGGAGCTCTGCTCTAGAATCTTAGGACGATTTGTGTCGTCATTTTGATATGCGTGTTGCCGTTGTCCATGAATGGCTGGCTAGCCATGCCGGTTCTGAGAAAGTCGTTGAACAGATTTTGCAGCTCTATCCAGATGCCGACCTGTTTAGTCTGGTGGATTTTTTATCTGCGGAGCAGCGTCATTTTATTGGGCACCGTGCTGTTCAAACCTCGTTTATTCAGCGGTTACCTTGGGCAAAACGAGTCTTTAGACAATATTTGCCCCTAATGCCCTTGGCGGTCGAGCAGTTTAATTTAGCCGCCTACGACGTGATAATTTCGAGCAATCATGCAGTGGCAAAGGGGGTACTGACAGGTCCCCATCAGCTCCATATCAGCTATGTACACACCCCCATTCGGTATGCCTGGGACTTGCAGCATCAGTATTTGCAGCAGGCAGGTCTAGAGCGTGGGCCCAAGGGAGCCCTCACCCGTCTGATTTTGCACTATCTGCGGCTGTGGGACACCACCAGCGCCAATCGAGTGGATCGATTTGTGGCCAATTCTCAATTTGTGGCCAAGCGGATCTGGCGAGCCTACCGCCGACCGGCAACGGTAATTTACCCGCCAGTGGATGTATCTCGGTTCGAATGGCAGCAGACTCGAGACGATTTTTATCTGACGGTGTCACGGTTTGTGCCCTACAAGCGAGTCGATCTGACGGTGGCAGCCTTTAACCAATTAGGGCTACCGCTGGTGGTGATTGGCGATGGTTCAGACTGGCAGCGAATTAAGACGATGGCGGGGCCAACAATTCGCCTATTGGGTAAACAGCCCGACGAGGTAGTCGCTGATTATATGCAGCGGTGCAAAGGATTTATCTTTCCAGCAGAGGAGGATTTTGGCATTACCCCGGTCGAGGCTCAAGCGGCGGGCGCTCCCGTGATTGCCTTGGGCCGCGGGGGCGTTGCTGAAACCGTCATCCATGGGAAAACGGGTGTTCTATTTTCGGAACAGACAGTTGACAGTCTGGTACAGGCCGTAAAATCCTTTGATATGGGTATGTATGAATTAAACCGGGGTAATCTACGCCGACAGGCGGAAAAATTTTCCATCGAGTGCTTTCGCACCCAATTTCATGAGTGTGTTGAGCAAACCTATACAGGTTTTCTGCGAGGTAATCCCTTAGAGTAGTTAGGTTATCGCCCTCGGCATCAGGTGCTCATGACTCTTTCTCAGCCGACTCAACCTGCGATCGCAACCCTTAAAGTCAACGCCCATCCCGGCTACATGGTGACAGCCTTGGTTGTATGCGATGCCATCTGCCTGAGTTTAGCCGGCATTGTCAGTGTGTATGTGCGGCTATGGTTTAACGTCCAGTATGAGCCACCGCGGTATTGGGAGCTATGGCCGTTACTGGGGCTGTTTTTACTCGGCTATGGCCTATCAGGTCTTTACCCAGGCCAGGGGGTGGGGCCAGTGGAAGAACTCCGACGATTAACCCTAACCACAACGCTGCTCTATCTCACCCTGGGGTCGGCCATCTTTCTGTTTCGAGATTTAGAGCTGTATTCCCGAGCCGCTTTTCTCATGGCTTGGTGGCTATCTATTATCTTTCCACTGCTGGGGCGTTACGGGCTGAGGGCCTTAGTGGCAAAGCGATCTTGGTGGGGCTACCCGGTACTTGTGCTGGGGGCTGGCAAAACCGGAGCCGTCGTTATTCGCACCCTGCATCGTCAGCCGGCCTTGGGTCTAAAACCCGTCGCCGTGCTAGATGACGATGTCACCAAGCACGGCAGTCTTGAAGGGGTTCCAGTCATTGGCAACCTGGCCCAGGCACCGGTACTCGCTAGCCGTGACCACATTCCCTACGCCATCATGGCCATGCCGGGGGTGCACCGCGACCGCCTACTGTATGTAGCACAGCGCTATGGTCGAGCCTTTCCCCACTTACTCATTATTCCTGACCTGTTTGGCATGGCCAGTCTGTGGGTTGCCGCCCGCGATTTGGGTGGCGTCCTCGGCCTAGAATCTCGACAACAGCTTTTACTACCGGGTCCTAAGCTAACCAAAAGTCTTTTAGATCAGTGCCTCACCCTACTGGTCGGGATTATTTCCCTACCCCTAATTGTCCTGATCGCCCTGACTATTCGCCTCGACTCCCGAGGTCCCATTTTCTATCGGCAAACCCGCATTGGTCGTAAAGGGCGTCCCTTCAAAGCCTGGAAATTTCGCACCATGGTGCCCAACGCCGACCAGGTACTCAAGGAGTATCTCATCAGTCACCCAGAATTACGGGCCAATTGGGTCCAAGACCGCAAGCTGAAATATGACCCCAGAATTACCCGGTTAGGTCGATGGCTGCGTCGCACCAGCTTAGATGAACTCCCCCAGCTCTGGAACGTACTACGGGGAGAAATGAGTCTCGTGGGTCCCCGCCCCATCGTCCACGATGAAGTCAAACTATACGAAGAAAAATTCGAACTCTACACCCAGGTACTCCCAGGGTTGACCGGGTTATGGCAAGTCTCAGGCCGTAACAACATCACCTACCAAGAGCGGGTTAATCTCGACGCCTACTATGTGCGCAACTGGTCAGTTTGGCTAGATATCTATATCCTAATTCGTACCGTTTGGGTGGTCCTAATGGGGGACGGTGCGTATTAACTCAGCTCAATCCACACAAAAATTTTTCACCATTCTGCGCTCTGGCCCGTGGCAAGACTGGCTGTGGCTCGGGGCCATGGTCGTGCTACCGTTCGCTAGCTACTTGAGTCTAGCCATCCTAGTGGCCCTCATGCTCACCGCTTTGTACCAGCGCTTTCACCCCATCCGTCAGGTACTGTGGCGCCAAGGCTATGGCCTTTTAACCCTGGGGTTGATAATCAGCGCCTGCTTTGCGGTCAACCGTGGTGATGCATGGCTGCAACTAGCCAATTTTCTACCCTACTTTTTGCTGGTCGGCGTCCTCTACACGGCCCCTCGTTTTCAGCCCAACGGCCAGCTCTTAACCACCATGGCCCAGGCTCTGGTGCTAGGTTCGTTACCCTTTAGTATCGCCGCTCTAATCGAATACATTGTCAGATTCCCCAATATTGCCGCCCGGGTAATTGATTGGCCAATCTTTCAGTGGGTATTTGACGTCAGCTTTAATGGCCACCGCGCCCATGCCGGTTTGAGCCATCCCAACATTTTGAGCAACTATCTAACCATTGTGCTGGGTCTGGGGCTAGGGCTACTGGTGGGACAGATATATCAGGGAGCAAAAGAATCTCGTAGAATGACAGCCGCTATCGCCACGGCTGTCACCTTGGCTGGCATCGGTGTTTTTTGCACCAGCTCCCGGAATGGGTTGATCGCCGCCGTCGCCCTGTTACTCATTGCCGGATACTTAGCTCGGCGCTGTCGCTGGGTGTGGATGTTGGGGCTCGTCATTGCCAGCGCCATCACCACAGGACTATTGGTTATGGGCTTTGGCGGTCGTTCCCTCAGCATTGCTCTATTTACCAACGACCCCCGTGTTGCGGCCTGGCAAATAGCCATTGACCTCATTCAGCAGCGTCCCCTAGTGGGCTGGGGGCTGGGGGGCTTTAGTCACCAATATGTGCCCTTTAGCGTCACCGATCATGAGCGTCTGTTTCATCCCCATAATCTTTGGCTCTATTTAGCCTGTGACACCGGCATTCCCACCATGCTGCTCTTTTGTGGGGTGGTCGGCCATCGCTATATGGCTGGCATCCGACGCCTGCTTGTCAGCCCCAATACTGCCCTACTGAGCTATCTGCTGGGCTTTACCGGCTGCATTCTCTTTGGCCTGTTTGATGTCACCCTGTTCGATGCTCGTATTAACGTTCTGAGCTGGTTTCTTTTGGCAAGCATTGGTGTTTTAACCAGCCATACGTCATCAGCAAATCCACAAAAATAAGTGCGAGCAGGAAGGCTCTCTTCACCCATCCCTGCTCGCACACATTTTTTTGAAAATTTGGAAATATAGTCTAGAAATACTTTTTGGGACGTTTGGCAGCCCTGGAATCGTTCAGGCTAGATTAGCTTGACTGCTTTAAGACCAAAGTACATACCAATACCAGCACCTGCTGCGCCAAACAAAATCACCAAATAAATCACTGCTCCAGCCATTGCCAAACTCCTTTTTTATAGCAATCAAAAAAGACGTATATTCAACCATTGAAACATGTTCATTGACCATTTGTCGCGACCGATCTGCCCTTTGATGATCTAAGCGCACCCTTGAATGTGAACCTCTAAGGCTAGAATGGAGAGCCTAGAGGTTTGAAACAGCAGCATCCCATGAGCAAAGGCACATTATTCGATAAAGTTTGGGACCTTCACACGGTCACCACACTCCCCTCAGGCCAGACCCAACTATTTATTGGTCTACACCTCATCCATGAGGTGACGAGCCCCCAGGCCTTTGCTATGCTGCGCGATCGCAACCTGCCAGTCATGTTTCCCGAGCGCACCGTCGCCACGGTGGATCACATCGTCCCCACCGAAAACCAGGCCAGACCCTTCGCCGACAGCCTGGCCGAAGACATGATTGCCGCCCTAGAGAACAATACCCAAACCAACGACATCCGCTTTTTCAATGTCGGTTCTGGCAGCCAGGGCATCGTCCATGTCATTGCCCCCGAGCAAGGCCTAACCCAGCCTGGCATGACCATTGCCTGCGGCGATAGCCACACCTCTACCCATGGAGCATTCGGCGCGATTGCCTTTGGCATCGGCACCAGTCAGGTACGAGATGTCCTCGCCTCCCAAACCCTATCCCTCGACAAACTTAAAGTGCGGCGCGTCGAAGTCAATGGCTCCCTGGCCCCTGGCGTCTACGCCAAAGATGTCACCCTGCACGTTATTCGCAAGCTGGGGGCCAAGGGCGGCGCCGGCTATGCCTATGAGTATGCTGGCAGCACCATCGAGGCCATGTCCATGGAAGAGCGCATGACCCTGTGCAATATGTCCATTGAGGGCGGAGCCCGCTGCGGTTATATCAACCCCGACCAAACCACCTACAGCTATCTGAAAGATCGCAAGTTTGCCCCCCAAGGAGATGAGTTTGCCCAGGCTGTCAGCTGGTGGGAGCGCCTGCGAAGCGCTGCCGATGCCG
>CALBPH010000390.1 GCA_937899365.1 uncultured Leptolyngbya sp. | reverse complement strand
ATGTACTTACCAAGTCAATATCTTTCACTGGATGGTTGATGTGTTCAATATCCCCGATTATGGTGGTGAATTTCGCGTACTGTCCAGTGGACGTCTGAATATCCCGATAGTTGGCGCTATTGATGTTGATGGTCTATCGCTTCAGCAAGCAACAGAACATATTGAACAGACGCTTAAACCCTATGTGCAGCGACCTGTTGTAACCCTTAGTCTGTTGGAGACTCGCCCCATTCAAATTGCTGTAGCTGGTGAAGTTCATCGCCCAGGAGCCTACCGCGTGGATGTTGAAGGTGACAATAACTCGGCAGCCGAGTTACCCACACTGACCCAGGCAATTGAGTTAGCCGGTGGAATCACACAGTTAGCAGACATTCGTCAGATTCAGGTCCAGCGTCGTCTTCCACGCTCCTTGAGCACAGTGTCATCGAGCCCCATACCAAGAGACAATGCACGGAATCAGCAAACTCAATCTAAAACAGTTGCAGTAAATCTATGGGATCTGCTAAAAGAAGGAGACCTGAGTGAAGATTTACAGCTACAGGATGGCGATCGCATTATTATTCCTACGGCTAGTAATCTTAATTCAGATGAGATTGCCGAATTAGCTACGGCAAGTTTTTCACCCGATCAGATCTCTGTAAATGTTGTGGGTGAAGTAGAGGCTCCTGGTACTATTCAAGTTCCTCCTAATACACCGCTAAATCAGGCAATATTAGCCGCCGGAGGGTTCAACAATCGGGCCAGACAAGGGACCGTAAGCCTAGTACGATTAAATCTTAATGGCACAGCATCCCAGAGAGAAATTGACGTTGATTTCTCTCAAGGAATTAGCGAAGATACAAATCCGTCTTTACGACCCAATGACACGGTGATTGTAAAACGTTCTGGTTTAGCCCGTGCAGGCGATACATTTGGAGCTGTATTTTCACCTTTGAATTTTACGCTTAATATTCTTCGCTTGTTTGGATTGTAAGACTAATAGATTTTCCATATGGAAAACTTGTCTCTAACAACTACAAGGACTCAATTGTTCTAGTGTAGTTCACCTTAAACGAAGTTGAGAAATCTTCTACTGTGTGGCGTTCCTTTGAATATCTTACTTTGTTCCCTTCATAACATTGCTGAATTACAGACATTTGGTTGCCCTTCCTAACGAGTGATTTTAGTATGAAAATTGCTTTGGTTCATGATTACCTTACGCAGAAAGGCGGAGCAGAGAGAGTATTTGAGCTCCTTTGCAAGCATTTCCCAGAGGCTGATATCTATACCTCGTTGTACAGTCCGAAAGATACAATTGATGTTGGAAGTCGGCCTGTTTACACGACTAAACTTCAGGCAATTCCAGGGGCAAGTCAGAACTTTAGGCTGCTGGCACCGCTCTATTTCCCCGCTTTTGAAGCATTAGACCTGCAAAAATATGATCTGATTATTAGCAGTACCACAAGCTTTGCTAAATCGGTTGTAAAACACCCGGCTGCGTACCATATTTGTTTCTGTCACAACATAACTCGATTTCTTTGGGATACCCGTACTTACATTGATCAGTACCAGACCTATAAAGCGTTACTTCCTGTTATTCAGCCAATTTTTCAAAAGCTTAGACAAGTTGACTTAGCCCATGCACAGAAGCCTGATTTGTATATTTCAAACTCCACTGTTGTAACCGAACGGATCCAGCAGACGTATAAGCAACCAGCGACTACCATCAACTATCCAATCGATACAACCCAGTTTGAATTCTCCGATCAAAAAGATGATTTTTATTTGGTTTCGTCGCGTTTATTGGGCTATAAGCGAGTGGATGTTGTGGTCGAAGCGTTTAACTGGTTAGGATGGCCACTCATTATTACGGGGGATGGTCCAGAAAGAAAGCGGTTAGAGTCGGCTGCACTACCCAACATTTCATTCCTAGGACATGTGAGCGACGAGCAGCGAAAGGGATTAATGTCACGAGCCAAGGCCGTAATTGTTGCGGCTTTAGAAGATTATGGGTTAGTACCGATTGAAGCAAATGCTAGCGGTACTCCTGTTGTTGCCTATGGGGCAGGTGGAGTGCTAGATACACAAGTGCCTGAAAAGACAGGCGTCTTTTTCTATCGTCAGTCGCCAGAGGCTTTGCATCAAGCGCTGCTAAAAGCTAGTGCTATTCAATGGGATCATCTTAAAATTCGAGAACATGTGCTGGAAAGCTTTACTGAAGATGTGTTCTTTGAAAAAGTTATGACTGTCATTGAAGAGGCCTATGCAAGACATGTAGCTGCTACAGAGTTCTCCCCTACATGACGATAAAGCCAGGTTGAGCACAGCTTATAAAGCTGATGATGAACGATAACGAACAAGGATACAGATGTATGCAAACAACACAATTCTCACCTACCGTAGATAAAACAGAGATAGGATATGGTCAGCTTCTGACTATACTCTTACGCCGGTTTATCTGGTTTGGCGGGGCTGTCATAGGAACATTAGCTATTGCAAGTGTGTTGACCCTCAAAGAAGATTCTGTATATCAAAGTTCAATGCAGCTATTAGTTGAGCCCAACTACCGTCAGACTGTAGATATTACCGGACAACAGGAAGGGCGACGCTCGTCCTCATCTCAGACAGACTATGCCACCCAGTTAAATTTGATGCGGAGCAAATCATTCGTTGAGCAAACTGTTGAAAAACTCCGAGTCGACTATCCAGAACTTTGCAGTGAATCAGAGACTGTATCTGACTGTGCTGGTGGTATTCAAGGGGATCTGATACTTTCTCAAGTAGCTGAAGGTGATGCAAAAACCGGGATCTTTAAGGCGACATTCACGGCGGAGGATCCGGCTATTGTTCAATCGTTTTTAAAAACTTTGGGTGATGTCTATTTAAGCTATAACAAAGAACAGCAAGAGCAGAGGCTTAAGCGTGGTTTAGCGCTAGTTAACCAGCAAATTGAAGGTGTTCAGGAGAGTCTGACTGTGTCTCGTCAAGCGTTAAAACAATTTCGGGAGTCAGAAAATCTGATTGATCCAGAACAGCAGTCCTTAACCGTTGCTGAATCCCTCAGACAAATCGAACAGACTCAACTAGATGTGGAAACTCAGTATCTAGATGTTCAGGCTGAATATAATGCTTTGCAAGAGCAGCTACAGGCCGATCCTCAGGCCGCCTTAATTGCTTCACGATTAAGTCAGTCATCACGCTATCAGCAGCTCCTAAATGCCTTACAAGAGACAGAATTAGCTCTAGAGCAGCGTCGCTCGCTGTATGCCGAGGCTGATCCGGGGGTACAGGATCTGAGCGCCCAGAGACAGGGGCAGATTTCACTTTTACAAGCAGAAGTCGAACGAGTATTGGGTAATATCCCAGAGCAGCTCAATCTTGATGAAGCTGCTTTACTGACTGAAGGGCAACTAGGTGAGATTGACCTAGGCTTAGTGAGTAATCTTGTGCAGGCTACGGTCAGTTTGCAGAGTCTGACAGCGCGAAAGACAGGATTAACTCAAGCTGCACAACAGTTGCAAGCCGAACTCGATAAATTTCCTAGCCTGATTGCGGAATATGATCGCATTCAGCCTGAGGCACAAATACAGCAGCAGTCACTGGAACAACTGTTGCAGCTGCGTCAAGAGTTGAGTAATGAACTAGCTCAGGGTGGCTTTAGTTGGGATATTGTTGAACCTGCTCAGCTAGGTGAAAAAATTGCTCCCCAACCCAAACAAAATTTACTGCTGGGTGCTGTAGCTGGAGTCTTTTTAGGAGGTCTATTAGCGTTTGGGCGGGAGGCAATTGATACAGTTGTACGAACATCGGATGAATTAAAGAAGCAGACAGCGTTGCCGCGGTTAGGGGTTATTCCAGAAATATCCACAAAGAAAACCGATGTTCTCCTGTCTATTTTGGATACTGAACGGAATCCTGATAATGCGCTCTTTATGAGTCAGTGGCAGCCATTTCGAGATGCTGTTGATTTAATCTATAAGACAATCCAGCTCACAAGTGCTCAGCCATTGACCTCGCTGTTAATTACATCAGCTCTAGTTGGAGAAGGCAAAACAACCTTAGCCATTGGTTTAGCCCTGAGTGCCGCTCGCTCCCATAAACGAGTGTTACTAATTGATGCCAACTTTCGTAACCCGTCATTGCATCAACATTTAGGACTTTAAAATATACAGGGCCTTTCAACGCAGCTACATCCCAGCCTGGCTCGATGGAATAAAACAAAAATCTCTCCGGTTTCACTATCCCATTCAGGTGCTAGTGTTGATGTCTTGTTAACAGGGGCGGTTCCTGACGATCCGATGAGGCTGCTCAGTTCCCTGCAAATGCGACAGGTCCTAGAAAAGGCAGAAGCAAATTATGACTTAGTTATTGTTGACGCGCCTGCTATTTCAGGACTGGCTGATGGATTACAGCTAGCATCGCTATGCCATGCTTCCATTATGGTGAGTCGTTTAGACCGTATTACTCAATCTGATTTGACCCATGCGATGGCTATGCTTAATCAGGTCAATACAATTGGTATTGTTGCTAACTGGCATCGAGAGAGTTCTTGGCTAGAGAGACCGTATGACCATAATGGAGCTGCCAAAGTCTCTGCTGAGCCAGAAATGATATGGCGCAATTGAGCGCTGTAGAGACTGGAACTATGCGTAGGTTTATTCGCTATAAATCTATCTGAGATAGGCATTCTTTAGGCAACAGGCTAATTTGAACTAAGTTTTCTACTGAGATATTTTAGGGAATCATGACAACATCTACAGTTTTGTTAAAAGCTCCGATTGTATTTCAACTGCCACTCACCACCACTGCACCCTCTGTTTTTTCAGATTGTTCATTGATTTGGGAGCAAGATGCTTTGATTGTACGTCCTCGTTTCTCGGCAACAGAGCCTAAGATACCTGCCCTTGAGAACGAAGGCTGGTTACGCGATTGTTTACATCGATCTTCTGTTAAGAAAGTATATCTTGACCCCAAAATGGAGGCATCGATGTTTCAGGCTTGGGCAGATATTTGTCATGCCACCCAAAAACAAGTTTATTTAAGAGTGCCCTCGGCTCACGACTTGCCCCAAGTACGACAGCCCAAGCTCTGGCGAGTAAAACGAATGGCGGACTGGCTAGTTGCAGCTTTGCTATGGGGGGTGTTAAGCCCGTTAATGGCATTACTATCTGTATTGGTTCGATTAGATTCCCCTGGCCCTATTTTGTTTAAACAGTGGCGGGTTGGTTATCAGGGAAGATTATTTCAAATCTGCAAGTTTCGCAGCATGGAAATCAATGCAGAAGTTCAGCATCATAAGGTGATGGGCAATCAGCCAGGACTACATAAGCTTGAACATGATCCACGCGTGACGAGAGTGGGGCGTTGGTTGCGTAGATTTAGTTTGGATGAGCTGCCACAGTTATTGAATGTTTTAAAGGGTGAGATGAGTTTGGTCGGACCAAGACCGTGGGCCCTGTATGATGCAGTTCGGATTGAGCCGGTACTGCGGAGACGACTGAGAGCATTACCTGGTATGACTGGTATGTGGCAGGTAACTACTCGATCTAAAGGCTGTGATCTGGCATCGGTCAACCGGATGGATTTAGACTACCTGCGACAGTGGACATTCCAGGAAGATCTGAAACTGTTGCTGATGACAGTTCCTAAAGTCGTCACGGGATTTGGTGCTTTCTAAGATTAATTGCTTGATTTGTTCATTGAATTATATGTGAGTGGTTGCTTATGAGTTTGCGACAGAAAGCAATTCAAGTGGCAATGTGGTCCGCTATAGAAATATGGGGGTCTCAGCTTGTTTCAACAGCAATTTTTCTGTTGCTAGCTCGGCTACTCGGTGCTGAGTCGTTTGGTTTAGTGGCGCTGGCAAATGTTTTTATGTATATTATGCAAATCTTTTTGGATCAGGGATTTGCCCAAGCCATTATCCAAAAAGATAAGCTAGAGCCAGAGCATTTAGACACCGCCTTTTGGACCAGTGTCCTGATGGGTATCTTGTTTCTTTTAGCTGTGTTAGCTGGAGCTGGAGCTGTCGCAAAGTTCTATAGTGAGCCAGGGCTAGCGCCGATAATTCGATGGATGTCCATCAGCTTTCTGTTTGCTGGGCTAAGTAGCGTGCAGTCGGCAATCTTGCAACGTAACATGCAGTTTAAGGTTTTTGCAGCGCGCTCCTTAGTGGCGACAGCGACCTGTGGGGTGGCTGGAATCGGAGCTGCCCTCATGGGTCTAGGAGTTTGGAGTCTGGTTATTAAGGAAATAGTATTTGGCTCAACAGGTGCTTTGATGCTGTGGGGGGCAAGCAGCTGGCGACCGGGATTTAGATTTTCTCCTCAACATTTTAGGGAGCTTTTTTCATTTGGTATTAATATTATTGGCTTTAACTTTCTCGACTTTTTTAACCGACGTTCAGATGATTTATTAATTGGTTATTTCTTAGGGACTGTTGCGTTAGGCTATTACAATGTGGCCTATCGGCTGCTGTTGATTATGATCAAGCTATTGACCAGTGTGACTACTCAAGTAGCACTTCCTACGTTTTCTAAGCTTCAAAAACAGCCAGCGAGAATGAGAGATGCCTTTTATAGAGTTACTCGATACACCAGCTTAGTTTCATTCCCTGCATTTTTAGGTGTGGTTGTTCTTGCTCCAGAGTTGATACAAACCTTGTTTGGAGAAGAGTGGTTGCCGAGTGTTCCAGTTATGCGTATTCTGGCGCTCATTGGTATTTTGCAATCAGTGCAATACTTTGCAGGCACAGTTCTCTTAGCTATGAATAAGCCTTTATGGAGACTGCGGGCTGTCTTTCTACTCACTCTTTTTAATATTGCTGGTTTCTTTGTTGCTGTTCGATGGGGCATAACTGCCGTTGCTTTGTCTTACGCCATCTGTGTTTACTCTTTTTCACCTGTATTTTTAATCATGGTGAGAAAAATAATCCAGATAGATTGCAGAAAATATTTTCTGCAATATACGACTCCACTTGTTAGCAGTTTATTTATGGTAATTTTTATCTTGGGAGCTAAGCAAATGCTTCATGACTGGACTAACTTATATATGGTGCTTGCCATATATCTAGCTATAGGCGTGCTGGCATACGTATCTGGAGTAATGATTTTATCTCCTAATTTGTTCAATCAAACTTATAAACTTGCATTGTCTTCACTGCCAAGGTCTCTACAGAAAAGAGATTAGGGTATGTTCTTCCTTGAGACTATTGAGGCTTGAGTGGATCATCATTAGCTGCATAAGGATCTTTTAGCCATGACATCACTTATAAATTCGCTAGATACTGATAAATTATCTTTTTATAGAACGAAGCATCATTTTGAGAAGTATGGTGAATTTCATACTGTAGATGAGTTTATTCAATATTGTCAGTGGGCTCGAGATCAAGCGGTGCGCTTGTATGTTTTGGGTAATGGGTCGAACGTACTCTTTCGATCACGAAAGATATCGTCTCTAGTATTAAAAAATAAACTCAATCAAGATATTGACGCTTTAGGGGGAGGACGATTTGAAATCTCATCGTCCACGCAAGTGATCGATGTGCTGAGATACTGCTATGCTCAGTCCTTAGAATCTTTCTACTATTTGTCGTCAGTGCCAGCTACGATTGGCGGTGCTCTGGCGATGAATGCGGGTCGTGGCCGGCAACAAAATATGACAGTCTATGACTTCGTAGAGAGCGTCACCTTTTTTGACGTTGAACAAAATCAAATAAAAACGTTGCAGTCAACTGACATTGTTAAAGGATATCGGCAGACTATTTTTACAGATAGTCAAAATAAGCTGATTCTTAGGGCGGTATTTAAATTTGACCCCATTAGCTTTCAGTCTGACCCAATATTGGCAAGAAAAAAATGGTCAAAAAAGGTTCAGGACTATTCAGCCCCAAATTGTGGATCGGTCTTTAAGCAGGCTGACTACCGAATCTTGAGAAAGTTAGAAGGGTTGTCCATCGGAAAATCTGCCTTTTCTAAGAAAACGACTAATTGGATTCTAAATAAGTCAAAGAGTAGCCTACCCATTAGATTTTTGATTTCGATGGCGCAGATTTTACATGGTTGTCTAGGTAAAAAAATTGAGCTAGAAGTCATCGTTATTGAATAGAAAGAGATTTAGACAAGAATTTGTATTGACTTTTATAAGAACATTATGATAATTGGCATTATCACCTTTCATCACACAACTAACTACGGCGCTACGCTGCAAACCTATGCATTGTCAAAAAGGCTGGCTGCGTGGGGACACACTGTAGAAGTTATCGACTATAGGCCCAAAGGAGCCGTTGTTTTTTATCTGAAGCAATTGCTGCCTATCC
>CALBPH010000389.1 GCA_937899365.1 uncultured Leptolyngbya sp. | reverse complement strand
ACAACAAGCACCAGCCACTCAAAACGAAATACAACTCAACCTCGAAAACAAACTCAAACCCAGTCCCCCCAACCCCTGATATTTTAAGCTAATAAACGACCGGGTCGATACGGTTACTATCGCCCCAAAGCGTCCCAATCGGTGCGCCTTAGTCGATAAACAAAGCAATCGTCATTACCAAACCGACGACGTTCGAGCTTTTGAAAGCCTAGCCGCTCATAGAAACGGTGGGCACGGACATTACTAACCAACGGATCGATCAGTACCGCTGTCACCGCCGGGGCCGCAAAACAACGGGCAAGGGCCAGCTGCATCATCTGCGTTCCATAGCCTTTACCAAGCTCAGACGCCTCGCCAATCCAAATGTCGATGGCGCGAAAATTTGCAGAGATCTTTCCCCAATAGTGGCTATCTTCACGGGCTGGGTCAATAATCTGAATAACCCCAATGGGTCGCCCGTCTAGCTCGGCAATCAGCTGCTCTCGCCAATCTGGTGTGTGCAGCAGTTCTGTCTCCCAATCCCAGTCACTATCAGGATCAGACGCGATGATGTGGGGTTGTTGATCCCAGTATCGCAGAAGGGCTACATCATTCGGTTTGGCAGCACGCAACACAATCATCAGATTTCCTTTTTCCTTCCACTAGTCGGCTCAGTAAATCGGCTCAGCCATCGTTCCTCATCCTAATTTAGCCATTTTGCCGCTGTTGATTTAGGATTCGTTCATCTTGATCAGTAACTGAGTCAAAATAGAACAGTTGCTCGTGCCATAAAACATGCCAAACCAGTGGGATAACCTTTTCAAAAATGAGGGGACCTGGAACGGAAGCTTTACCAAACTGACGCCTGAGGGGACCGAGGTTAGTCATGTGCCCTCCTGTCTGATCTTGGCGCGTACCAGTGCTGCCAGCGCGCGGTTCCAAGTCACCCGTTATCCCACCGATCAGCCGCCCCTAGAAACTAAGACAGAATTTGTCAGCATCAACCAAAGCAGTCTGTTTTGTGAGGATGGTTCTTTTACCAAAGGCTCCATGCAGTGGAGTCCCTTTGCCAAATTTGGTACCGAATTTGGTTTGACCTTACCCAATGCTCGTCTCAGATTGGTGCAGCTGTTTGAACCCGGTGGTCAGCTGTCTACGTTGGTGCTGATCCGTGAAACTCGTGAAGGGACAGCCGAGATTGTGCGCCCTGAGCTTTCTGTGGATCAGCTCCTGGGCACATGGCGAGGGCAAGCCACCGTCTATCGCTCAGATTGGTCCGTGTCACAGCCTATGGCAACAGAGCTGACAATCTCGCAACTATCATCGGATACGATTCTCCAAACCTGGCGGGCGGGGCCGGCCACAGGAGAATCTAAGGCCAGACTGGAGGGCCTTAGATTACTCTTTGAGCAGACGGGCTATCAGCTGTTGTGTTTACCCAATGGTGGTTCGTCCCTGTGTCCGCAAACGCTTCAACGACAGACGGCCTTTCGGTGTGAAATTGGGTGGCTGATTGAACCCAACATCCGATTAAGGTTAACCCGTGAGTATCAGGCTGATGGTAGTTGGGCCCAACAAACCTGGATCAAGGAAGAAAAAGTGGCTTGATCCAGGTTTGCCGCTTGTTGGTCAGTCCATTAAGCCTGAGGGATTAATTGATTCTCTTTCGTAACGGCATACTCTGTTGTGTAGCCTTGGCTGAGAATATTGACTAAGCTGGCTCCAGATTGCCAGCGATCGCACATCGCGTGGGCCGGTGTTGTCTTTTGCTGGGCAAACTGCCATAGGGGTTGCAAGAGTGCCCTCTCGTGGGCATCTGGTAAAGCGCGATCGGCCGCTTCTAAAAGCATCAGGGCCTGATCGCGCAGCTCCGCATCCTGAAAGCCATGGATAGCCGCTTGCTGATGGCGAATGGCATCGGGCACCAACGCTAAACCCGGTAATGTTTGATCGAACACGAGACCTTTGAGCAGGGCCAAGAGACTGCCATAGAGTTCAAAATCACCACAGCTATCGCAGGCCTTAAATTCAATTCTCCCCACTTCGGCAGGCAAGCGAGCGATTTTTGTAAGGGAAGGAGAACTGGCAATTAAATCCTTAGGGTGTTTGACAAACACCATGGCGGCAGGTCGTTGCCCGGTGCGCAAATGGGTGCGTACCGACAGACCTGACCACAGTTGTTGCCCATAGAAGGGCGAGCTAAAACTAAAGGGCACAATGGCAGGGCTGTAATAGGTCAGTTTCTTCCCGGCCTGGATCAAAGCATCAGTGGACAGACCCTGGATCGAAAAATTGAGATCTGGCCCATAGGTCATCATGGGAATATGGGCCGTTTGTTTTTCGGGCGAAGCGTCTCGCCGGTCTGTTTCATATTGGTTTAAAGGCGGCTCAGGGATAAATCTTTTGTGCACTGGGTTAAAGCTAGTCAGCACCGGCAACAACCCCGCTGGGAGCGCCACGTCCAAGAGCTGGGTAAAACTCTCCCGTAGTTCTTGCACAGCCCCAGAAATAGTTGGCTGGAGCGTAGTGCGAATCTCAATGCCTTTGGGCATACAGCCCATTAGTTCGCCCGTCTCAGAGAACCGTTCATAGCCTTCAATGTACCAGCGTTTTCGTTTGATACCCGCATCACCAATGCGCAACTGTGGATAATCGGAATTATATTCAGGCAGCTGCTCAATTAAACAATCAAACCGCTGAAACGAGGTATTGGAAAAGTCGGCAAATTGATTGGTTTGTTGGTCCCAAAAGGCTACTTCATGTTCTAAGCCAAATCGGTAGCGATCGGCGGATTCGCTGGTAGATAGATAACTCATTTTGATACACCCTGATGGTCAAATGCTTCTGATAATCAATTTCAGATGTTGAATCAGGTTATCTCAAAAATGAAACTTGATATCAACAGCGATATAAAATTGAAATGATTGCCTTTGGGATAGTTTAGGGTGAGCCCCTTTGCTTATAGGTAGTTTGTCTATTAGAGTCCGTAAGTAAGGTGAGTGTCCATCAAAAAGTTACTTTTTGTACATGGCATCTTTAATGAAAATAGTTATCATTAATCTAAGACGTAGTTCACCCTACGTATTTCCAGCGCACATTGACAGGATATTTTGACGAACACGGCGAACAATCCATGAATACAGCGACGCTTACTGGATCTAAATCCCTCATTGGTACGGCAGTCCCGGCTGATACGTTTATCCTGCTGGAAACCCCACAACCCTGGGATAAGCCCGCCCTGCTGTCCCCAGGTGTGCCTGAATCCGTCAGACAGGCGATTAAGCCATGGCTAGAGGCAGGTGCCCGAGTTCATCTGATTGCTAATGGGCAAACGTTGAACCAGAGCCAACGTCGTATCTTGATTTTTCAACGACCGGGTAACGCTCATCCAGTGCGGGACAACCCCCTAGTGGGCAAATACAAGTCCTGGGAAATTCTGGTGGATACCCCAGCTGAGATGGCTCCTGCGTTGGATGCGTTTTTGCAGGGCAAGCCTGTGGGGCAAATGTCGAGCCTTGCTGGGCAGCGGCATCTGATGGTTTGTACCCATGCTAGTCACAATGAGTGCTGTGGCATATATGGTAATCCGTTTTATAAAGAAGCG
>CALBPH010000388.1 GCA_937899365.1 uncultured Leptolyngbya sp. | reverse complement strand
GTCGTGAAGAGCCTCTGGTGGGATGTCTTTATTGTGCAGCGCTTCTCGCAGAGCCGTCGCTGACTCCTGGGCATGAGCTTTGCGCTCATCGCTGATCCATTCAGCATTTTCCCGCATCGTTGACTCATAGCTATAGAAGAGGGTGTCTGCCTTATTTCTCATTTCAGCAACCACTTTCCGCATGGCGTCGTCATCGGCATAGGCTTCCGCTTCCTCACGCATCTTATCGATCTCACTAGAGGTTAATCCCCCAGTGTTGGTGATGCGAATGCTCTGAGCCCGACCTGTACCCTTATCCTTCGCTGCTACCTGAAAGATGCCATCCGCATCAATATCAAAGGACACCTCACTTTGCGGTATTCAGCGAGGTGCCGGTGGAATGCCTGTTAGTTCAAAACGGCCAAGGCTTTTATTGTCCCGAGCCATGGCTCGTTCGCCCTGTAACGCATGCACTTCTACCGAAGTTTGACCATCCGTTGCTGTTGAAAAGCTTTGTGATTTGCTGGTCGGGATTGTGGTGTTGCGCTCAATTACCTTAGTAAATACTTCACCCAACGTCTCAATCCCAAGCGATAGGGGGGTCACGTCCAGTAGCAGCAGATCCTTGACCTCGCCTCCTAGAACACCGGCTTGGATCGACGCTCCCAAGGCAACTGCCTCATCTGGATTTACGGAGCGATCGGGTGTTTTCCCATTGAAGAAATCAGTAATCGCTTTTTGAACAGCCGGAATGCGTGTGGAGCCGCCCACTAACAAGATGCGATCAATATCTTCTGGTGTGAGCTCGGCGTCTTTTAATGCCTGGGCTACTGGTTCTAGGGTGGCGGCCACAAGTGGCTTGGCCAACTCTTCGAACTTAGTGCGCGACAGGTCAGATTCCAAATGCTTTGGCCCCGCCTCATCCGCTGCAATAAAGGGCAGATTGATGGACGTCGTGGCCCGGCTAGACAGTTCTATTTTAGACTTCTCAGCTGCTTCACGAATACGCTGTAGAGCCATGCGGTCCGTGGACAAATCCATGCCCTCTTGCTCTCTGAACTGATCTAACAGCGCCGTAACGATGCTGTTGTCAAAATCATCTCCACCCAGATGATTATTGCCAGATGTTGCCTTCACTTCAAAAACACCATCCCCAAGCTGCAAGATGGAAACATCAAATGTTCCACCACCCAGGTCAAATACTAAGACGGTCTGATCTTGGTCCAGCTTATCCATGCCGTAGGACAAAGCTGCCGCAGTGGGCTCATTGATAATACGTAGCACCTCGAGCCCAGCAATTTTGCCGGCATCTTTGGTCGCCTGACGTTGGGCATCGGTAAAGTAGGCCGGTACCGTGATGACGGCCTGTGTGACCTCTTCCCCTAGATAGGCTTCAGCATCCTGCTTTAACTTTTGTAGTGTCATAGCAGAGACTTCTTGAGGCGTATAAGCCTTACCACGGATCAAGACATCCACTGTGTCATCCTTACCTCGGACACAGGTGTAAGGAACCCGTGACCGTTCACTGGAAGTATCTTCCCAACGACGACCGATAAATCGCTTAATGCTATAAACAGTATTTTCTGCATTGGTGACCGCCTGACGCTTAGCCAGTTGTCCAACCAAGCGTTCACCATTTTTGGCAAACCCAACAATACTGGGCATTGTCCGTCCGCCCTCTGTGTTGGTGATAACCTCAGGTTTACCGCCTTCTAAAACTGCAACGCAGCTATTCGTAGTTCCTAAATCAATGCCAATAACTTTTCCCATCTGAGAGCCTACTCACTCTAGAGAACCATTCAATTCTTTATTAAAAATAGATATCCACATATAAGTCAGTGGTACTAACCTGACGGTAAATCTCTACAGTTCCTAAATAAATAAGAATCGGCTAATGGCCTCTGAGGACTTATCTAAATTGAACGTTAGTATTACCACTAACTATATGGATAAACTGATAAATAAGCCTAAGTAAAAATTGCTATACAGCTACACCCTGAGCCTAACAACATACCCACAATAAAAGTCGCAATAAGCGTTTTACTGGCAGGTATGCCAGTGGCCCTCTCATATAAATACAATACCCAAAACCACAAGTTCTAACAAAACATCTAGATATTCAAGAAAGCTTCATAACTGAGCTAGTTTTCTGCTAGCTCAGTTAATCATGATCACAATTTTGATTTTTCATGATTTTTGAAGCTACTCCTCTAGGGGAGTAGCGACCTTAACCATTGCATGGCGCAGAACACGCTCACCTAAAACATAACCCCTAACTAATTCCTCAATGACCGTGCCATCGTCATGTTGGTCTGTCGGTTCCCGCATCACAGCTTCATGGAGGTTAGGGTCAAACTCTTTGCCTTCAGCTCGCATTGGGGCTACACCAACGCGCTTTAGTCCTTCAACTAATTGCTTGTAAACGCTCTGGTAGCTCTTGTGCACAGCCATTTCACCATCATTTTGAGGTTTGATTTGAGCACGAGCACGCTCAAAATTATCTACAACCTCCAGTAGGCTGCTAATGGTATTGCACTTGACCTGAAGTTCTAGGTCTTCTTTCTCCCGACTGGTGCGCTTGCGAAAATTCTCAAAATCGGCTGTGAGTCTTAGATACTGACCATTTCTGTCTTCTAGCTGTCCCTTGAGCTGAGCAATCTGTTCCTCTAGTTCAGCAATCGCCGCTGTGTCGCCTACGGGCATACTTGGAACGTCAGAATCAGAGGCATCGCCAACCTCATCCTGAGGACTAGCCTCAGAAAACTCGTTCTCAAAACTTATTTCGATATCGGCGTCTTCAAGTTTAAGTTCTTCGATATCGACATCTGCTGCCTCGTTGACTGGATCAGAGACTTCACCGTCTTCAATGGAACTACCTTCTGCCGGATTAACGTCCTCTACCATCGTTTAACCTCATCAATAACAGAACTCAGGGGGTAACATCTACCTTAGACGATGATATTTTAAGCGAGTTGCACCAAACGCAGGACCTATTTACTAATAGGAAAATCCAGGCTCTGAGCTAACAAAAATTTATCACCAACCTGGTCTGTAATGTTCACTGAATCATCTTAGCGGTATCACAATAGTGCATTTTGCAACGTAATGACTACATAAAAATGAGGCGTGCTTCCTACCGGTTTTTACCTCTAGGGATGTGCTTAAGGCTCATTGGCCCGTAATGTGGCTAGCTGGATGCTAATGTTCAAGTTATTATCGGGGGGCGGCGCAGCAAGTATGGTGCAATATGCTGCGACCTTTATTAAAGTGCCTCTACCATGGGGTTCAGTATTTCCACCTTGTAGCTGTCTACAGAAAAGCGTTTTGTGGGCAACCTTCTGTAAGGATTTTCTGCGGCGACTATGACCAACTCCTCATCATCTCGGAAAGCGCTTGTTCTACAAAGAAGCTTTTCCCCGTTTAGTAATCAGCTTATTCAGGCAGGATATGTCGACACAGACCAAATGCAGCAGGCGTTGGTTGAAAGTCGAAAATCAGGGCGCTCGTTAACGGATGTTTTAGAGTCTTTAACTGGTCAGCAGCTAAGCCCAGAACTCTTACGCCAGTATAAAAAGCAGCAGCTGTTTGAGCTCAAGATCCTCTAT
>CALBPH010000387.1 GCA_937899365.1 uncultured Leptolyngbya sp. | reverse complement strand
GCAAGCTAAGTTAGGGTTGGCCACTAAGGAGATACTACCCAAGCCAGAAGATATGCAGGCGGCTTTGCTAACGTCCTAGCGTCGTGACGTCAGCAGGGCACCTCCGGCCAATCCGGCTATTAGCACAGCCACAATCCGAAAGGAGGTTGATAGGACCAGCCAAAATCCTGCGATCGCAAGCAATATAGCTATGACTATTAGCACCCCCAACCAGCCGGATGTCGGTAGCTGGCTATATTGCTTCCATTGGTGTCCTGTCCATCGCCACAGACGGCGATAGGGATGGGCACCCGACAGTTGCTCAAGACCAAATCCATTATCTCGAATGACATAGATTTGCTGGCAGCGATCGCAGCCAAACGCTTCAGTGAGCGTAATGCTCTGGATCGTTCCCCGGTGTCGACAGGTTGGACAAGGGTAGACCTCGCTCAAATCTACCTTCTGTACTAACTTTTGAGACCGCAGAGCTCGGTCCTTGAAAAAATGACGATGGCGCAGCACTAGCTTGAGGAGAAGGGGCTAAGAATTGGAGCCAAGTGTAAAGACGATGGCAGGTAGTCGCACTTAGACATGACCCCAAGGGGCCAGCTAAAAAGTCTTGATGCTGAAAGTTGAAACGGTCTGTCACAGCTTTCACTATCCCTAAACTAGCCACTACTCATGGAAATGCGAGTAATTGTTAAGATCGATTTTAGAGTTGATACAGGCTGTAACGTTGTTTGACCTCAATACTATCTATTGAAAAAAAAATCCCCCAGCTGGACCGACTAACTAACCGTTTTCAAAAAACTCCCATTAATATGTAGACGTGGATTATTAGTTTTAGTCGCAGATAAGGGTAGCCCGCCTACCTAGTTTGTTTGCTAAAACATAATTCCAATATGACATTCGGCCTTGGTATCGCTACCGGCGGTTGTATTGTCGTATCTCCTTATAACTCCTGTGATTTGGGTGGCGTTAGTCCACCCTTTTTTTTGCCCAATTGTAAAAAAACGATGGCGTTAGCCCCATGGGCTTGCCCGTTACCCCACGCGTTAGATGTTAGATTTAGGATCTGAAGCTATCCAAATGCTGTGCGGGATTTATGCCAGCTATCGTCGTTATTCCCCTAATTTGCCTGTAGCAGCGTTTTATTGTCTAGGTATCGCCCATGAGGCAGCCGCCATAACTTAGCCGATGGCAACCCCGTTTGATATCACTTTGCAAATAGTCCTAGCGGTCCTAGCCGGTATTACAGCCCAAGTTATCGCTGAATATTTGCGGTTACCCAGTATTATTTTTCTGCTCAGTTTGGGGGTTGGCTTAGGTCCAGATGTACTGGGGGTCATCGAGCCCAAGGTGCTGGGGTCCGGGTTAGAGGTAATCGTCTCCCTCTGTGTTGCCCTGATTTTGTTTGAAGGCGGTCTGAATTTAGAGCTGAAAGAGCTGGGCCAGGTTTCTGGTAGCCTGCGTAATCTCATTACCATCGGCACGTTTATTACCTTGCTCGGGGGTGGCATGGCGGCCCACTGGTTTGGTGAATTTCCCTGGCCGTTAGCCTTTCTCTATGGCTCCTTGGTGGTGGTAACTGGGCCCACTGTGATTACGCCACTGCTACGCCAAGTGCAGGTAGAGAAGAAAGTGGCCACCATCCTGGAAGGTGAAGGGGTGCTAATCGACCCGGTGGGGGCGATTTTAGCGGTGGTGGTACTAGACATTTTGCTCAACGGCGATACCGATGTGGGGTTTATTGTCGGGGGGCTGGCCCAACGTCTGAGCATTGGTGCAATCATTGGAGGGCTGGGGGGTGCCCTGTTGGGGCAGTTTCTAAAACGGGCCGATTTTCTGTCAGAAGAGCTGCGTAACCTGGTGGTTTTGGCCAGCGTGTGGGGGCTGTTTGGTCTGGCTCAAAATGTCCGTAGCGAATCTGGACTGATGGCAACCGTCACGGCTGGCTTGGTGCTGCGCGCGTTATCAGTTCCCGATGAGCGCCTGCTGCTGCGGTTCAAGGGGCAGCTAACGGTCTTTTCCGTATCCGTTCTATTTATTTTATTAGCGGCCGATCTATCCATTGATAGTGTGTTTGCCCTGGGGATAGGGTCGGTGCTCACTGTGCTGGCGTTGATGCTGCTGGTGCGCCCCCTCAATATCTATGCCTGTACGCTAAATAGCGACCTCAGCTGGCGTCAGAAACTATTTTTGAGCTGGATTGCGCCCCGGGGCATTGTGTCTGCGTCGGTTGCGTCCCTATTTGCCATTTTGCTCACCGACCGGGGAATTAACGGTGGGGACTCCATCAAAGCTCTGGTTTTTTTAACCATCATTATGACGGTGTTTATCCAGGGGCTGACGGCGCGTAGCATCGCTAAATTTTTGGGCATAACCCAGGCCGATGCCACCGGTGTAGTGATTGTGGGCTGTAATCCGATTGGCCGACTGGTGGGTCGTTTGTTTAGCCAGCAGGGAGAGTCGGTGGTGATGTTTGACACCGATGAGGAGGCCTGTGAGCTAGCCCGTAAGGATGGTTTACAGGTGTATTTGAGCAGTGCCCTCGATGCCGAACTCCTAGATGAAGCTGGCTTGAGTTCGATTGGGACCTTTTTGGCCTTGACGACCAATGGGGAAGTGAATTCTGTGGTGGCCGAACGGGCAGCGGAGGAGTTTCAACCGCCCCGTGTGCTGGCAATCTTGCCACGCAGCGACGCAGAGACGGAACCAAAGCCCAATAGCAAGGGGAAAAAGGTAACCCCGACGCCCCTGGCCATTAAAATCTGGAACACCTATTTAAAAGATGACGCTGCTGAGGTCAGTACCACTCAGCTGCAAGAAGAAGACTTTGAAAAACAAAAGGAGCGGCTCAACAAGCTGATTGCCACTGGAGACTTGCTACCCATTACCCTGCAGCGAAATGGCAAGCTCGATGTGGTGTTAGGTCCAGGGACCTGGCAGCCTGGTGACACTGTTACCTATTTAATGCACGATCCAACGCCTCAGCTGCTCAAACGGTTGTCTGGGGGCAAACGAACCGGTCGCCTAGTGACCGATACATTACCATCTATCCCCGCCAATGAGGCGACATCAGAGACTGCCGCTGATTCGGAGGAGAAGCCGTCGGGCGGGCTGCAGCCGTCATAGGGGGCTGCAGCGTGACGGTTTGCGATCGCGACCACCGCTGCTACAACAACGGCACAAATTGTCTATCCTGATTTCAGCAGATAAAATCATCTCGAAGATCAGCAACGTCTAATTTTTTACTGATTAACCCAGTGTCCCCATGCACTTGGAAATAGTGCCCCAAACGTGCCATGTCTAACCCGCCTAAGCTATCTTCCCCCAGTCCAGCCTTCGCAAATAAGATGTTGCATCAGCTCAAAAAGTTGCTAACTAGCCCCTATGGTGTCGCAGCGCTTGCTTCCCTGAGTTTTCATGGTGTGATGTTTGCGGCAGCTCCTCGTTTTTCGTCGGCGTCCTTTGCCGCGTTTAGCGATGAGAATCCGTCTGGGGAGACACGCACGGTCCCTTTAGTCACCCTATCCCCGGCTGAGCAAGGGCGGCTACCCAACTTTACGCGTCCCTCGCTGCCGCCAATCCCCAATAGCTCATCGTCGGCTACTACCTCCCTCAGGACATTACCGAGCGCCAGTACCCTAACTCGTCCCAGTAGTCCCCTGACTCGTTCCAATATTTTTGATCGGTACACCAACCGCACCAACATCTCCCGCGGTAGCCGTCGATTTAATAATCCCTACAATCTGCCAACCACCAATCCCCCGTCTAGATCCGCCCGAAGTAGCGATAGACGAACGACCATTGTGGGCGATATTCCGGCACCGCCCAGGGATTTTGGCCGAAATTTAGAGTCCGATGCAGACACCTTAGAAACAGAGTTAGAACTTGAACGCCAGGCTGAAGCGCGGGCGGCGGCCGAGGCACCGACAGGGCTACCCGAACTCCCGCCGCAATCGGAAGATGTTCCAGAAACTGAGGGCTCGGGGACTGAGGGCTTAGACCCGGAGAATCCAGAGGTGGCTATCAATGCTGAGGAAAGCAGAGAACCCACTCAGTTGGAAAGACTGCAGGCCAAGTTCAAGCATGATCCGACGGATACTTCCGAGGACGCGGGAGCCCTCAGATATGAGGCTTGGCTAACGCCGTCTGAGGATGAAAGTGAGACCTCCGACGACGAAGCCTCCAGTGAAACACCCAGCGACATACCCACGGCTGATGCAGGTGCAGTGGAGGTGGAGGCCTTGAATTTATGTGTGGCCAACCCACCTAATGACGGGTTGGTGGGTATTTTAGTCGCCCCTGATGGCACCCCAGAGGAATCAGTGGTACTCCGTAGTACTGGGTATGAGTATCTGAATCAAGCAGCCCTCGACACATTGTTAGAGGAGGGGGATTTCCCGGAAACAGAGACAGCGGTGCGCTATCCCTTTGATGTGCTTGTTGGCTACGATGCTGAAACCTGCCAGAGCAGCGAAGCAATTATCGAGACGGCGCAAGACGCGACGAACACCCCAGAAGAGTAGAGGCAGTGCTCTAAACCCGACGGGACAGGGTCATGCCGTGGCTATCGGTGCCACAGGTGCTGAGTAGATTGTAAGCACTGGCGAGGGCCTGAACACGCGCGGTTTTGTCGGGGGTGGGTCGCCACTCGGTAGGATGATCGTAGGCATAGTAGGTCTCTACACCATCAATATCCATGGCGGCGGCGGCCGGAATCAGTTCTTCTGGCGAGCGGCGATATCGCACTGGGTGGGCTAAAACAGCGATGCCGCCAGCGGCTTGGATAGCCTGAATAACTGATTTTGCCTGGCGATCTTCACCCATGGGGGCACCGCCTTGCAAATAGTGTTTGAAAGCCTGGTGTTGAGGATTAAACGCGTAGCCCAGAATATGAACGTCTACCCCAAGCAGGCTAGAGGTAATTTCCACACCGCACCAAAGCCTGGGCAATTTTACCTGTGGGTGCTTTGACGACCAGTTAGACGGATGGGTCCAGCGCCAGTTTTCGAGCCACTTGCAGGCCTGCTGATAACCCTGAATAGTGTGGTGGTCAGTAATGGCAAAGCCCTTAAGCTGTAAATGAATAGCTTGCTCCATTAGGTCGCCAGGGCTGAGTTTCCCATCGGAACAATGGGTATGCATGTGAAAGTTGTAGTGGCGAGGGCAGCTATGGACTGTAACCTGCTGAAAAATGTCTTTTAATTCTTGAGCAGATTGACTGGCGGGGTAGCGTGCGTTGAGGTTGGCAGAGGGCTCAGCCATAGATAGAGCTAAAAACTATTCATGATACTAATATACCCAAGACTCTTAAACTGCAAGGCCTTAAGAGTCTTCAAATCCTAGAATGTCGCCGTTGCTGATTTAGGGGATGAACCGAACGGTTAAATATGTTACAAGACAGCATCTTGGTTACAAGACAGCATCTTGCAAATAAAATCATCTTGAGAAGCAGCAACGCCAGACTTTTAATCCTAG